>JAZKDS010000234.1:0-3454 GCA_040387455.1 Bacteroidota bacterium | reverse complement strand
CATAACGCTTATAGCCATAGACAGCCAGTGGTTTATTGAAGACTGGGACAACTACCCCACCATAAACGACGATTGTAGTATCAAGACCCGCGAGGACATGCTAACCGAACTCGAGGATCTTATTAATAAAAACCAGGATAAAACGATACTGCTGGCCATACACCACCCGTTAATGAGTGGTGGCACGCATGGTGGGCAATTTAGCCTGGAAAAGCAATTGTTTCCGCTATCTGCAAAAATACCTTTACCCATAATAGGCTCGTTTATAAACCTGGCACGCAAGGCATCGGGCTACAGTACCCAGGATGCACAAAGCCGTGTATATAGCACACTGGCTAACCGTATAAAGGCTCTTATACAAGGCAAAAGCAATGTAGTAGTTATTAGCGGGCACGACCATAACCTGCAGTTTGTACATAAAGACAATATTTACCAGATAATAAGTGGCAGCGGCTCTAAAGTAGAGGCTGCCAAAGCCGTTAACCCTAATGATTTTAGTTATGGCGGCACAGGCTATGCCATACTTGATGTATTGGCTAACGGGCAGGCTAAAGTATCTTACTATGCCCTAAAAGGCGATGGTGAAGAAAAGATATTTGAAAACACGATGCTGCAACGCGAAAAGCCCGTGCTTAAACAATACCCTGATGCTTTTCCTACAACTACTACCACATCTGTATATACGCCTAAAATGACTACAAAAGGCCCTGTTTACAGGTTTTTATTTGGCACCCATTACAGCAAGGTATACAGCACCCCTATAACCGTGCCTACGGTATCGCTAGACACGCTTTATGGCGGGCTTACAGCCGGGCGTGCGGGTGGCGGCCACCAGAGTAACTCATTGCGTATTATTGATAAAGAGGGCCGCGAGTTTGTAATGCGCGGTATCAAGAAGAGTGCTACACGATTTTTGCAATCGGCGGCGTTTAAAGAAAAATATGTGGGCGATGCCTATAAAGATACGTTTGCCGAAGATTTCCTGCTGTATTTTTATACCACGGCACACCCCTACACTCCATTTGTGGTAGATGACCTGCAGGAAGCCGTGGGCATATACCATACTAACCCAGAGCTGTATTACATACCCAAACAAAATACACTTAAAGAAAATAACCTTATTTATGGCGATGAGCTGTATATGGTAGAAGAGCATCCGGGTAAAGAGTTTAAAGGCCTGGCAAGCTTTGGTAAACCCGATGATATAGAGGGTACTGATGATGTAATGAAAAACCTGACAAAAGATGCCAAATATACTGTTGATGAGCAGGCCTATATACGCGTAAGGCTGTTTGATATGCTTATAGGTGACTGGGACCGCCATGCCGACCAGTGGCGCTGGGCGCGTTTTGACGGTAAAGACAAAGTGGTGTACAAACCCATTCCGCGCGACAGGGACCAGGCTTTTCCTAAATATGACGGGGTACTGCTTGGCATTTTAATGAACATGCCCGGCCTGCGCCACATGCAAAGTTTTAAAGAGGATATACGCAACATAAAATGGCTTAATCGCGAACCCTATGCCCTGGACCTGATGATGGTTACACAGGCCGATGAAAACCTGTGGCTACAGGAAGCACAGTACCTGATGGATAACCTTACCGATGATGTTATAGACAAAGCATTTACCACACTGCCTAACGAGGTTAAAGACGCTACTATAGAAGATCTTAAAGCTAAGCTAAAACTGCGCCGACAAAAGCTTAAAGACTATGCACACGCTTACCGCAAGGTGCTTTTAAAAACGGTATTGGTTGTAGGTACAGATAAAAAAGAGAAGTTTATAATTACCCGCCTGCCAAACGGCGAAACTAAGGTAGCCGTATACAGCCTTAAAAAAGATAAAGAAGTATTGGTTAGCCAAAATACATACAATAAAAAAGAAACTAAAGAAATTTGGGTTTACGGCCTTGACGATGATGATGTTTTTGAAGTAAAAGGCCAACCGGATGATGCCATTTTACTACGCCTTATAGGCGGCCAAAACCATGATACCTATGCCATTGAAAACGGCAAAAAAGTACGCATATACGATTTTAAGAGTAAAGAAAACACCTATACTGTAGACGGTAAAACCCGCCTTATGCTTACCGATGATTATGAAACCAACAGCTATGATGCCGAAAAACCGGCGTATAATGTTTGGGCAGGATATCCGATGTTAGGGTATAACCCTGACGATGGCGTTAAGGTAGGTGCGCTTTTAAACTATACAGTTAATAACTTTAACCGCAGGCCTTACAGCCAAAAACATTCGGTAAGGGCAAATTATTATTTTGCAACGCATGGCTTTGAATTGGGTTATCGCGGCACGTTTATGAATATTGCCAGCCGCTGGAATTTTGCACTGGACGGTTGGTATACAAGCCCTAACTTTAGCATTAACTTTTTTGGGTGGGGTAACGAAACCTTTAATGATGATGAGCATAATGGCTTTGATTATAATCGTGTAAAGCTACAGGTGTTTAGGGTAACTCCCTCTTTTTTTAGCCAGAGCCGCAATGGTAGCTTTTTAGAGTTTAAAGCCCCGTTTGAAACCATTGAAGTAGATGGCACAACAGGCCGTTTTGTAAACCAGCCCGGCGCTATAGCCGAAAGGCTGTTTGAGCATCGCCAGTATGGTGGCATTGAGGCCTTATACCGTTTTGAAAATTTTGACAGCCGCTCTCTGCCCGCACTGGGCATGCAATTTTTTATAAAAGCAGGTTATAAAAACAGCCTTGACCAAATAGAGCGTGGCTTTTCTTATGTAGAAAGCAGCATAAACTTTGTACATAAAATAACCCCTGATGATGCGCTTGTATTTGCAACTACCGTACACGGAAAAGCAATTTTTGGCAATGCGTTTGAGTTTTACCAGGCTGCTACATTAGGTGGTAATGAGCTGCGCAGCTTTAGGCGCGAGCGCTTTACCGGTAAACAGTATTTTTACCAAACCACAGATGTGCGCTACACCATAGGCCAGTTTAAAAGCTTTGTACCTTTGCAATATGGTATAACAGGTGGGTTTGATTATGGCCGTGTTTGGCTGCCCCAAGAAAATAGTGATAAGTGGCACAACAGCTTGGGCGGAGGCTTTTGGCTTAACGGCGCCGATATGCTAACTATAAAAACACAATTGTTTTATGGATCAGATGGGTCAAGGGTTTCTGTAGCTTTACAGTTTGGCTTGTAAGTCAGATAGTTTAGCCTCATAAAGTTTACCACCGGTACCTTTATCTTTTTCGTCGGCAATAAGCAGGGTGTTGTTATCTTCTTTAAAACAAATACCTTCTTTTTGGCTGTGGTGCCCCAGGTTTAGCTCGGTTACTTTTGCTTTGGCAAAATCGCCGGTGCCAAAATCGGTAAGCAGCCATACTTTATCGCCACTAAGCAATACTACTTTTTTGCCATCGCTGCTTATATCTGCACCGGTAATAGCACATCTATGATAATTATCGCACGTAGCAATAGT
>JAZKDS010000233.1:0-5137 GCA_040387455.1 Bacteroidota bacterium | reverse complement strand
CGGGTATTTTTAAACCTGTTAGCGGCACTCCTTACGGCAAATATAAAAAAGCCAAATAATGACGTGAACAGCAAAAGGTAATACCACGGTGGCATTGCAAAAGAACTACTGCCATGGCGGGTACGTGTTATGTATATTTTTACTAAACCATCATGCATACCTACCCTACCAAAAGCAGCACACAGCAGCGTAACTACCACAACAACAATTAGCGGTGACAATAACCATATAAGCTCTTTACGCTTTTTTTCCATAAAAAATGCCGCGCTAAAAGGCGCGGCACTAATATATAAAATGTTTGGTTTAGTTGGCTTTAACCGCTGTAAAAACCAAAACTGCATCTACGCCTTTCATAAGGGTAAGTTTGTCTTTTTCTACTTTGGCCATATCTACGCTTTCTAAAACCTGCATGTAAGTGTTCTCGCCTTTGGCGTTTTCACAATACATCTTGGTAGACATTAGCTGGCTTATGTTGATACCTCCCTCTTCGTTTAGGTTGTACGACCCGCCATAGCCGTTGCAGCCGCCTTTTCCGTTAATTTTATTATCTGTGCTAAATGTGGCAGTGGGTGCGCCATTGCCAAAATCTGCCTTATCTATAGCTTTGCCGTTAATTTCGGTAACCTGCCAGCTTGTAGCAGTAAGCATGTCTATAGGCAGGCTTGTTGAGGCTTCTTTTGTGCTGTTGCAGCTTATAAATAATGTGGTGGCACAACACAGTGCCAGCAGTAACTTTTTCATGATTTCTGTCTTTGGATTATCGTCCAAAATTACGTAATATTGAAAAGGCTTTCCTATTAATTAGGATTACTTTAATACTTACACATATTTACAATTGTGAAACCTGAAATCATCAATTATATCAACACGTACTACCGGCACCTGCGTACTCTTGCCGAAAGTAAAGCTGAGCGTCATATTTATAATTTTCCACGGGTTAAAGATGAACCGGCAGGCTCCTCTAAAAGGAAAATACTGGAGGAAAAAGGATGGATTTCTAATGATCCGGAAGTGCTGAAATTACTGGATAAAGGGCCGGATTTTTTTTATGATACAATTGCAAAGCGGATATTTGACGAGCATAGGAACAAAATATTTTTCAATAACTGCCCTAAATGCGGTAGCCTGGCACGTACACCGCTTGCCAAGCAATGCCGACACTGTTTTTATGCCTGGCACGATAAATAAAAGAGACTTTACAGCAACCCGTTATACTTGCGTACGAACCATTCTGCGGCAAGCGTTATAGAGAGTATAACCAGCAGCCACACCCAGTCAATCAGTGGCGATTTTGTAGTTATTTCCTTTTGAAGCGGCTTATAGTTATCATTTTCAGCAAGGAATTTTATAAGGTCGTCAACTTTATCCGGATAGTATACCGCACCATTTGTGTTGGCAGCCGTTTGCTGCATCCTGGCAAGGTCTGGGTTTACAAACTGTTTTTCAATCTCAAAATCAAGCACCTCAAAAGCACCGTTATAACTTGAGTTTGATGTAGCTTCTTTAACCGTAAATGTATATTGGCCGGCATCAAGACCGTCAAGGTTTACTTTATATTCGCCTGCACCTTTTAAAAAGTCGTAGGTTTTAGTGGCGTTATTTTGTTTGTTTTTAAGCACTATGGTAAGGCGTGCATTATCGTCAAACTCATAGTTTTTGTTGAACGACTGCGCCGTGATGCTTATCACTTCGCCCGAATTGTAAAAACTTTCATGGTTTACCACAAGCGATTTACGCTTTGAGTTAGATGCTAAAAACTGTATGGTTTTATCTAAAAAGATATCAAACTGCTCGAATGATTTGGTATTTACATGGCTTTCTACACGCCATTTCCAAATGTTTTCGCCAAGCAGTATGGCGTTGCGCGTTGCACCGTTTTCGCTAAATACCATAAGCGGGCTTCCGGTGGCCACATTACGTATGCGGGCACTAAGCAACACATTTGCATTGCCTTTAACCGATATATTACCAAAAGGATGCTCTAACGGTGGAAGGCCTGCAAAGCCGATATCTGTAAGGGAAAACAAGTTGAACTGGCTGTTAAAATCGGCCAGGTAGTCTTCGCGCTGCGATGTCATGCGGAAATTAAGCAGGCTTTGGTACTGGTTAACAAGATTAAAATCAGTATTAAGACCGGTAATTATAAATGTATTGAGGCCTGCGTTTTTATTAAGCTCCAGCAGGCTGCGGAAAGATGCATCGGGTTGGTATAAAATCAATACATTATAATCCTGTAACGATTTTACTTCAGATGGCTTTAAAATGGTAACCTTGCGCTGCTGGTTGGTTTCTATAGAACGTTTCAGCGCTCCCAGGTCAGGGTGGTTTATAGACGACACCAATGCTACTTCGCTACGCTGGTCTATAACCTCAACGGCAAAATTTTTGGTGTTGTTGTATTTGTTTTTTTCGGCTTCGCCCGATGTAATAACCGCGCGATAGGTTTGCACACCCACTTTTTCGGCATCCAGTAAAACCGATATAGATTGTGCCTTTTGGCTGCTGCTAAAGATTATATTTTGCTTGTACAGCACGCTGTTGCCTTGCATAACGTTAAACACGGCATTAACCGTTTTGGTACCGTTGTATTGCAAAAACACTTCAGCAGGAAACTTGTTTTTAAGGAAGGCATATTTGTTTACGTTTACCTGCCCTACTTTAAGGTCTAGCACCGTAGTGGTATCGCCTACTACTAAAGGATAGACTGACGTATTTTCGGCAAAGCTATACACATAATCGTTACCTATGGTCTGGTTGCCATCACTCAGTAAAATAACCGGGTAACGGGTGTTGCGGTACAGCTGCTTGAGGTTTTGGGCGGCAAGGTCTATGTGTGTTTGCCTGCCGGTAAAATTGGGTGCTTTGCCACTTTCAAAATCTTCGGCAAAGGTGTACTGCTGTACATCATACTTATCTTTAAGCGCTTTGCTGCCGGCCAGTTTTTCGGCCAGTTCTTTAGTTTTTGCCTCCTGCCCCAGCTCTTTTATAGACTGTGAATTATCTACCAATATGGGCAACGGGGTTTTAACCGTCTCTAAATCCTTACGGGTAATGATTGGGTTAATGAGCAAAACAAAGATTGCAAACCAGGTAACAAAACGCAAAAAGGCCAAAAGCAGGTACGTTTTGCCCTTGCTTTTGGCTTTAAAAAGATATTGGTAAAACGATAAGCCCAGGGCTGCAATGGCAGATGCTATTAATAATAAAACAGTAGATGCAGTCATGTGTTATCGGTTACCCTATATAAAAATTAGTTATGCTGTAATCATACCGCCATCCACGTTAAGTGTTTGTCCGGTTATGTAAGCCGACATGTCGCTGGCAAGAAAAACGCACGCGTTGGCCACATCAAGCGGTGTGCCGCCACGCTTAAGCGGAATAGCGCTTGCCCATCCTTCTACCACGCCGTGTGCAAGGCTTGCAGTCATTTCAGTCTCAATAAAGCCCGGAGCAATAGCGTTGCAACGGATGTTACGGCTGCCAAGCTCTATGGCTATAGATTTTGTAAAGCCCAGCATACCTGCCTTAGAGGCTGCATAGTTACTTTGGCCCGCATTACCCTGAACGCCCACTACAGAGCTCATATTAATAATAGAGCCTTTGCGCTGTTTTAGCATAGGGCGTTGCACTGCTTTAGTCATGTTGAAAACCGATTTAAGGTTAACCTCGATAACTTTATCAAAGTCGGCCTCAGATATGCGCATAAGCAGGTTATCTTTAGTAATACCCGCATTGTTTATCAATATATCTATAACGCCAAATTCTGCCGATACGTCATCAACCAGTTTTTGTGCCTCATTAAAATCGGCAGCGTTGCTCTGGTAGCCTTTAGCTTTAACGCCAAAAGCCGCTAATTCTTCTTCAAGTTGTTTTGCCGCCTCAACAGATGCGCTGTATGTAAAAGCCACATTGGCACCGTGCTCTGCAAAAACAAGTGCTATGCCACGGCCTATGCCACGGCTTGCGCCGGTAATAATAGCCGTTTTTCCTTCTAATAATTTCATTGTAGGTTTTGTTTGTTTTAATACGAATGGCACAAATATAATAAAATCTTCAGTTATAGCACAAAGGAACGCGGATGACGCGGATTTAAACAGATTTTTTAAAATATACAACAAAGTGTACGGATTAATTTTAGTTAAACACGGGTCATTCGTGGTGTAATGCATTCTAAATTCTGAATTTCTTACCTTTGGAACACAAACATCCAACATCATGAAAAATACTATCCTGGGCCTGCGTACCGTAATTTACAAGGTATCAAACCTCGAAGCTGCCAAAACCTGGTATGCTAAAGCCTTTAAAACCGAACCTTATTTTGATGCACCTTTTTATGTAGGTTTTAACATTGCAGGTTATGAACTGGGCCTTCAGCCCGATGAAGCCATTACCGGTACTAATGTAGCCACTTTTTGGGGTGTGGAAGACATAAACGAAGCCTATGCTTGGTTTCTGTCGCTTGGCGCAACAACTGATGAAGCCCCTCAAAATGTGGGTGGCGAAATTATGGTGGCTACCGTTAAAGATGCCTGGGGTAACCTGATAGGGCTTATATACAACCCTGAATTTAAATTGCCATAATGCCAGAGCACAGTATAACCATACGAAAAGCCCATCCGGCAGATGCAGAAAAACTGCTTGCCCTGAAGCGGAGTTATATTAAAAACACTACCACGATACCTTTGTATTTAGAAGAATGCAGGACAGACCCTGACGAAGAGCAGCAGCTTATTAAACGTTACGTAGCCGAAGCTAACAGTATATTATTAGTAGCAGAACATGACGGGCAACTAATAGGCAACCTTGACCTAACGGGTAACCAGCGCAAAAAACTATACCATACCGCAATGCTGGGCATGGGTGTAGCACCTGGCAGGGTAAAGGCATAGGCACATTACTAATGCGGGCAGCGCTGGACTGGGCACATGCCAACAGTTATCTTAAATTAATATGGCTGGAGGTATACTCTACAAACACTGCCGGAATTAAACTGTACCAGAACTTTAAATTTGAGTGTTGCGGCATCATGAAAAACTTTTTTGATGAAACCATTACTTCCGATAAAATATCAATGATATATTACTTAAACGGCCATTAACTTATGGCCGTTTCTATTTTTAAAACCTTCTTTAGGGAT
>JAZKDS010000232.1:8198-10572 GCA_040387455.1 Bacteroidota bacterium | reverse complement strand
TAAAACACTGTTTTATGAGCAATATACCGTATGTTTAAAATAAAAAGGCAATGCTAATCCTACATTGATTAGCATTGCCAAAGCCCTAAAAAAACTATAACAGGTTATTTTTTATATTCAGTATCAAGCAGGCGTACCTCAATAATTTTTGAAGTAATGCCATTTTCAGCGGCTGTAAACTTTACCGTTAATTTTTCTTTTGCCATTTCGGATGCTGGTATTGGTAACAGTAAATATTGAGGTGATGCGCCCGATTTACCGGCCAGCTTGCGCGATGCTACTTTTTTACCGTTAATATCTACATTCAACCACCTGTCGTTATCGGCATCAAAATAGGTAATGTAAAGATATTTTGCCGATTTAGATTTATTAGACATTATGTAGCTAAACCAGCCACGGGCATCTCTAAAATGGCGGTCTTCCATAAAACCGGTATACGCCTCAGATGATTCAATAAAATGATCTGATTCCGGTTGTTGTTCCCCCAGGGTTACTTTATCAAGGGTTATGCTGTTTAGCCTGCGCTCTTCCTCTTCATCTTTAGCCTTTTGTTTTTGCATGGCTACTACTTTATCGGCATCGGCCTGCGGCCAGTAAATAATATATCGGGCACCTTGTATTTTATAAAATGGCACAAGATTAAAACCTGCCGTATACTGCTCCGGGTATAACCCACCTGCATGAAAAGATAATGGCTCGCCTTCAACCTTTTCAACATGCGAAAGCACCGAAGCCGCATTGCCTAAAAGCACGGGCATAGTATTTAACGGAATTTGCGGGCCATGGGCTATGTGGCCACCCCGGCTGTCATCGGCAAATAAGCCATCTTGGTTTTCTGTACCAAAGCTTGCCGCCAATACCACCGGGCCATAAGTAAATGCATAATAATCTGACTTATCGGGCATTTGCTCAGCTGCAATGTGCATAGGCAGTTTTACTATTACTATATCGCCTTTTTTCCACTTTCTGCTTATGGTAAAATAACCGTTGGCATCTGCAACAGCGGGGTAATCTTTACCATTCAATACAATTTTAACGTTAGCTTTTTCTGTCCATTCAGGGCAACGCAGCTTAAGGCTGAAACTAGTTTTACGGGCAGGGTTTACAATAATTTTGGTTTCGGGCACTTCAGGAAAGTTATTTTCCTGTATTATGGTTACCCTTTTATCTTTCCAGATAAGTTTAGATGCTATAAACAGGTTTACATACAGCTCATTATCTGTATGGGCATAGATCATTTCGCCATACTTGCCGTGGTTTTCCATGCCTGAGCCTACACAACACCAAAAACTGGTTTGTGGTTGAGAATACACCCTGTAATGGCCGGGGCGCATGGGGGTAAAATATACAAAACCGCCGGTTTGGCTATTTTGAGAAGACAGGATATGATTATACAGCGCCCTTTCGTAATAATCTATATAAGATGCCTGTGGCGATGTAGCATACAATTGTTTTGTAAGCTTTAGCATATTATAAGTATTGCAGGTTTCGGGGCCTTCAATATTTTTTACCATGTTGCTAAAATCGTCTACAGGGTTAAAATGCTCGCTAATGCTGTTGCCGCCTATAACTACCGATCTTTTTTCTGTAACATTATGCCAAAAGAAATCGGTAGCATCGCTCCACTGCTTATTATTATCAAGATCGGCAATACGCTTAAAACCTATAACCTTTGGTATCTGGGTATTGGCATGTATACCGGTAAGTTTGTCCTGGCCTGCAAGTAACGGATTGAGAATAGCCAGGTGCGAAAACTTTTTGCCAAGCTCTAAATATTTTTTATCGCCTGTAATATCATATACATCAGCAAAAACTTCATTTAGCCCACCATGTTCGCTTATAAGCATTTCCTGAATTTGCGCATCGCTTAAGCCCGACACCTCGTTTAGCATCCAGTCTGTAAGCTTTATCAGCATACTTTTAGCTTTTTCGCTCCCGGCATACCAGTAGGCATCCCTCAGTCCCGAAAATGTTTTGTGTATATTATAAAGCGGCACCCACCTGTCGTTAAGTCCAAAAGTATTTGCCCTTATATTGCCCTGTGCAATCTCTTTCCAAATCTTTTTGCCATTCGGTACTCCGGCTAAATATCCATCACCAGATGCATTTTGGCAACGCTCTAATTCATTAAGCACATACTCAAATCTTTTATACACTTCTGCATCATTAGTAGAAGCATACATAAGTGCTAATGCCGAAAGATAATGCCCACCTATATGGCCGTCTAAGCCTGTATTTTCCCAGTTGGTATAATTAGGGGCTTTAGGTGTTAGGCCGGCTTCTTTGTAATAAGGTGCCAGCAACCTGTCGGCATCCATGGCTAACAGATAGTCCTTATCAAGCTCCATGGCATTTTTAAACGGGCTTTCAGAAA
>JAZKDS010000232.1:5162-8188 GCA_040387455.1 Bacteroidota bacterium | reverse complement strand
CGAAAAATAATGTATGGGTTTATTAATCTGAGCAAAACAGCCCGACCCTATAAGGAGTAGTGCAATAATATTTTTTTTCATTTTGAGCTTTTGTATTACATCGTTAACGATGCATTATTTAATGTACCGGCAATAATACCACTTAAAACAAATATAATAAATGTGTTTAATACATTTGTTTTATTATTAAACATACTTTAAAAAAAGATAGTCTTATGCCAAAATAAGGCAATAAAGTGAAGAAAAAAATAAACATACTTGAAACATTTAAAAAAAGACTTTGTTGGTAAATAATTAAAACCTATACTTGTAGTCATAAATACCATTTATTTTTAACTGTAAAAGCAAAGCGGTATTTAGGCATTATAGCGGTGCGTTAAATACACCATTTGAAGTAAAGAATAGACTATAACCAACCTATTTAAGCAGAAATGAAGAAAAAAAACCTGAACTTTAAATCTTATTGTACACAAATAACAGCATTCTCTTTATGTAGCCTGTTTGCTTTTACTACTGCTATAGCACAAAAGAAAACAGCCGGTACCGAAGCCCTATTTACGCAGTTTACTTACAAAGGCAATGATGCCATTTATACCGAAAACCCTTTGCAGGATAATGAGTTTTATAGCCCTATACTACAGGGTTGCTACCCAGATCCCAGCATAACCCACAAAGGAAAAGACTACTATCTGGTAAACTCATCGTTTGCTATGGCACCGGGGGTACCTATTTTTCATTCTACCGATATGGTAAACTGGAAACAAATAGGCCATGTGCTCGACAGGCCATCGCAACTACAGGTAGAAAGCTCCGGCATATCTAAGGGAATTTATGCCCCTCAAATCATTTATAATCCGGGCAATGACACTTTTTATATGATAACCACACAGTTTGCAGGCGGCTTTGGCAATATGGTTGTTAAAACAAAAAACCCGGCTGACGGCTGGAGCGACCCTATTAAATTAGAGTTTGATGGAATAGACCCGTCGTTGTTTTTTGATGATAACGGCAAGGCTTATGTATTACATAACGATGCGCCCGCCAAAGGTAAAGAGCTGTATAATGGTCACCGCGTTATAAAAATATGGGAGTATGATCTTACTACAGATAAAATTATACCGGGTACAGACAAGATTATAGTTGATGGTGGTGTTGATATTAAACAAAAACCAATATGGATAGAAGGCCCGCACATGTATAAAAAAAATGGTAAGTACTATTTAATGTGTGCCGAAGGCGGTACCGGCGGATGGCACAGCGAGGTTATATTTAAAGGTGACAGTCCCAAAGGCACATTTATACCTGCACCTGGCAACCCCATACTTACACAACGTTACTTTGCAAAAGACCGCGCTAATAAAGTAGACTGGGCAGGCCACGCCGATTTAGTAGAAGGCCCGGGCGGCCAATACTACGCTGTATTTTTAGCCGTGCGCCCTAACGATAAAGACCGTGTTAACACCGGCCGCGAAACTTTTTTATTGCCTGTTGACTGGAGTGGTGAATTTCCGGTTTTTCAAAATGGACTTGTGCCACTTAGGCCCAAACTAACAATACCGGCTGGGGTTACAAACCAAAGCGGACAAAACGGTTTTATGCCTAATGGTAACTTTACCTTTAGTGAAAATTTTAAAGCTTCAAAACTTGATTTAAGGTGGATAGGTATAAGGGGCTGGAGAGAAAAATTTGCAGCCGTTTCAAAAGAAGGCTTAAGAATAACGCCGTTTCAAACCAACATTAAAGCTACCACGCCTACGGCTACGTTGTTTTACAGGCAGCAGCATGCAAGCTTTGAGGCAACAACAACTTTAAAATATAAGCCAAAATCCAGCAATGACCTGGCCGGTGTAGTGTGCTACCAAAATGAACGGTATAACTTTGTATTTGGCATTACTAAAAAAGACAAAGACTATTACATTGTACTGGAGCGTACAGAAAAAGGGGTTTCTAAACATATCGCTTCACAAAAAATAAGTATAGATAATGCGCTACAGCTTCAGGTTATAGCACAGGGTGATACGTATAACTTTAATTATTCTGTAGATGGAAAATCATTCTCTAACCTTGGTGGAGCACAATCAGGAGATATACTTTCTACCGATGTTGCTGGTGGGTTTACCGGAAGCCTCATTGGTTTATATGCCACATCAGGTAACGACATTCAACCATAAGTAAAGCGCATGAAAAACAATATCAGCATTTTAACTGCACTGGTTACGTTGCTTTGCTTATCGTATGGCAATAAAGCCATAGCACAATCAACCGCAGGAACGCCCTACACCAATCCGATTATGTGGGCCGATGTACCCGATTTATCTGTAACGCGCTCGGGTGGTAACTTTTACCTTATCAGTACCACAATGCACCTTATGCCCGGAGCACCGGTTATGAAATCTAAAGACCTGGTGCACTGGCATACGGCAAGCTATGTATTTGACAGCCTTACCGATAACCGAAAATATAATTTAGAAGGTGGCAACGTGTACGGAAGAGGGCAATGGGCATCATCCATCCGTTATCATAAGGGCAAATATTATGTATTGTTCTCTCCTAACGATGAACCGTTTAAATCCTACATTTACAGCACATCAAATCCTGACACCGGCAAATGGACACTGGTATCACGCACACAGCATTTTCATGATGCCTCGTTATTTTTTGATGATAACGATAGACCCTATGTTTTTTCGGGCACGCACGTTACCGAGCTTAAGGCTGATTTATCAGAAGTGAAACCAGGCGGCGTTGATGCCGAAATCTTTAAAAAAGACGCCAGCGAAACCGGCCTTCTGGAAGGTAACCAGGTAGTAAAGCACAACGGCAAATATTACCTGCTTATGATTTCGTGGCCAAAAAACAGCAAAAGAAGACAGGTATGCTATCGGGCAGACAACATTACAGGGCCGTATGAAAAAAAGGTAATTCTGGAAGACAGTTTTGCAGGTTTCCCTTATGTGGGGCAAGGCTGTATTATAGACGATGAAAACGGCAACTGGTATGGGCTTGTTTTTCAGGACCGCAATGGT
>JAZKDS010000232.1:0-5152 GCA_040387455.1 Bacteroidota bacterium | reverse complement strand
CAATGGTGTGGGGCGTGTACCGCTGCTTATGCCTGTAAGGTGGGTAGACGACTGGCCCATGCTGGGAGACGAAAATGGCAGAGTACCTGCTTCGGGCATTATTCCGTTAAAGAGTGATGATAAAGGCCAGGAAATTGTAAGCAATGACGATTTTTCGGGCAAAAAACTTAACATCAACTGGCAATGGAACCATAACCCGGTTAACAACGCATGGTCTTTAAAAGCAAGAAAAGGCTTTTTAAGGCTTACAACCAGCCGCGTAGTTGATAACCTTTATGCTGCGCCAAACACGCTTACACAGCGGATGGAAGGCCCAAAATGCTCTGGCATGGCGGGCTTAGACCTGTCTAAAATGAAAGACGGCGATGTGGCCGGCCTTAGCGCCTTTAACGGCAATTCGGGTATTTTAGCGATAAGTGCCGAAGGCAATAAAAAGTTCCTTACGCTAAGCACCAACCGTATAAATTTTGATGACCAGCATGCCATACATAATGTAGAAAAAGTGGAAAAAGCCCGTATTGAGCTAACGTCAAATATAGTATACCTGCGTATAGATGCCAACTTTAACCTTGATAAAGACTTGGCCATATTTTATTACAGTACCGATAACAAAACCTGGAAGCCTTTTAGCGAACCTTTCAAAATGATATTTGATTACACCCGCCTGTTTATGGGTACTAAGTTTGCCATTTTTAACTATGCTACAAAAACCACGGGTGGCTATGTAGATGTTGATTTTTTTGAATACCATAAAGCAGAATAACGTATAAATTATATACCAATGAAACATATTTATTTAATACTCGTGTTTGCATTCTCGGCAGGCATATATGCCCAGTCTTTCGAGAAGACAAACCAGGGAGTTAAAGCCGTTGCAAACGGTAATGATGTACAAATACAATTTTACTCCCCGTCTATCGTGCGGGTAATAAAAACACCTAAAGGCAAAACATTTATTAAAGAGAGCCTTTCGGTTATTTTACAGCCTTCAAAAACTTCGTTTAGCGCGCGACAGGATGGTCCTGCTGTAATTGTAAAGTCTGATAAGGTAACCGTTACTTTAAACCTTACTACCGGAGATATAGCCTTTACTTCGGCTTCGGGCCAAAACCTGCTTAAAGAAAAACCCAGTGGGGTAAAATTTACACCGTTTGACGATGCAGGAAACGCTACTTACAATGTATATCAGGCATTTACATTAGATAAAGAAGAGCCTATTTATGGCCTTGGCCAGCACCAAACCGGCAAGCTGAACCAAAGAAACTTAAAGCATCATTTAGAGCAGGGCAATGTAGAAGATGCTGTAACTTTTTTTCAGTCCGTAAAAGGGTATGGCCTGTTTTGGGATAACTACTCGCCTACTGAATTTTCGGATGATGCAAACGAAACTTCTTTTACATCTGAAGTAGGCGATGGCATTGATTATTACTTTATGTATGGCGGTAGTGCCGATGGTGTAATTTATAATTTGAGGCAACTTACCGGCAGTGCACCTATGTTCCCATTATGGACGTACGGTTACTGGCAAAGTAAGGAACGCTATAAAAGCCAGGCAGAACTTGTAGACGTTGTTAAAAAATACCGCGAGCTGGGCGTGCCGCTTGATGGCATTATACAAGACTGGCAATACTGGGGCAATAACTACCTGTGGAATGGCATGGAGTTTTTAAATCCGGAATTTCCTGACGGTAAAAAAATGGCAGATGATGTACACGCATTAAACGCCCACATGATTATTTCCATATGGGCATCTTTTGGACCGGAAACCAAACCTTATAAAGAAATGGCTAAAAAAGGTATGCTGTTTAATATGAAGACATGGCCAGAATCAGGTTCAGAAAAATGGCCGCCAAACACTGATTATCCATCGGGTGTAAAAGTATATGATGTATTTAATCCTGAAGCACGAGACATTTACTGGAAATATGCCAATGCAGGATTGTTTTCTGCCGGTGTAGACGGTTGGTGGATGGACTCTACCGAACCAGATCATATAGACCCTAAAAAAGCCGACTACGATACAAAAACATATTTGGGCTCTTTTAGAAAAGTGCGTAATGCTTTTCCTTTAATGACTGTAGGCGGTATGTATAATAACCAGCGCAAAACCACGTCAAACAAGCGCGTGTTTATCCTTACACGTTCTGCCTTTGCAGGCCAGCAGCGCTATGGAGCAAACACATGGTCTGGAGATACAGGATCGAGCTGGGAAATACTTCGCAAGCAAATACCTGCCGGGTTAAATTTTTCGCTTAGCGGCATACCACACTGGAACTCAGATATAGGTGGCTTTTTTGCCGGAGCATACAACAACTCATGGAATGATGCCAGCGCAACTGCTAACCCGCTGTACCAGGAACTATACGTGCGCTGGATACAGTTTGGCACTTTTAACCCCATGATGCGCTCTCACGGTACTGAAGTGCCAAGAGAAATTTACCAGTTTGGCAAAAAAGGAGAACCTATATATGATGCTATTGATAAGTTCATCAACTTTAGGTACACACTATTGCCTTACATTTACTCAACCTCATGGGAAGTAACCGATAAGGAATCAACGTTTATGCGCGCCTTAGTTATGGATTTTGCAACAGACAAAAAAGTCTGGGATATAAACAACGAATTCATGTTTGGCAAATCGCTGCTTGTTGCACCTGTGGTTGAAGCCCAGTATACACCAGAAAAAATAGTTAAGGTAAACGAACAAACCGGATGGGATAAGCAGGAAAACAAAAGCAAAGACGCTGCTTTAAAAGTAGATTTTACCACTCAAAAATCAATAAAGGTATACCTGCCTGAAGGTACTACCTGGTATGATTTCTGGACTAATGAAAAAGTTGCCGGTGGCCAGGAAATAAACAGGGCTACTACCATTGATATGATTCCGCTGTATGTTAAGGCAGGCTCAATACTACCTATGGGCCCGGCGGTGCAATATGCTACCGAGAAAAAATGGGATAACCTTGAAGTAAGGGTTTATCCGGGTGCAAATGGGTCATTCACATTTTATGAAGATGAGTTTGACAACTATAATTATGAAAAGGGTGCTTATACCGAAATTAAATTCTCTTGGGATGACAAAGCTAAAAAGCTAACCATAGATAAGAGAAAAGGCACCTATAATGGTATGATACAAAACAGGAAGTTTGTAGTTACCTTACCTTCGGGCGTTAAAAAAACTGTAACCTATAATGGTACAAAAACCGAAGTTAAATTCTAAAACATTAAATACAAAAAGCTAAAAGGCCTGGGCAAATGCTCAGGCCTTTTAGCTATATCTGCTTTTTAAAACGTATTTAAAGCTTAGTCGCAACAGGTAATATTACCCTTTCCAGCGGTTGTCGCGCCAGGCTTTTTGTTCTTCTTTATTTAAAAAAGACCACGCCACAACACGCGTAGATTTATTGCCCGTACCCATGGTAATGGTTTTAACCTGGGCTGCCTCAAGCTTTTCTAACGCTATATAAATCCCTTTAAGGTTAGATTGCTTTGAAACCAGCGTAGTAAACCAGTAACAGTTTTTTGCCAATCGCTTACTTTCAGAAATCATTTTGTGTATAAACGCATGTTCGCCGCCATCATACACAAGCTCATTGCTAATGCCTGAAAAATTCAGTTCCGGCTTCTTATTTCTTTTACCCGAAAGGTTTTTTACTTTTCGCTGCGTGCCTTTTTGGGCATCCTCTGCCGATGCATGAAACGGTGGGTTGCAAACCGTTGCATCAATCATTTCGTTTGCGCCTACTATGCCATAAAAAACAGAAGCAGCGTTGTTTTGCAGCCTGCATTCTACTTTGCCCGCAAGCACTGGGTTAGCAGCCACAATGTGCTGCGCCGATGCTATAGATTTTTCATCAACATCAGTACCTATAAAGTTCCAGCTGTACTCAACAACACCCAATATAGGATAAATACAGTTGGCCCCTACCCCAACATCGAGCACCGTTATTTTATCGCCTTTAGGCATACGCCCAAAATTGCTTTCGCACAGCAAATCCGCCAATTGATGTATATAATCAGCCCTGCCGGGTATGGGTGGGCAAAGGTTTTCATCAGGAAATTCCCAGTACTGTATACCATAATAGTGTTTCAGCAGGGCTACCGGATTTGCAAAATCAACCGAATCATCGCCAAATTTATTAGGGGTAAAATAAGCCGACAGCTCTGGTATAGCGGCTGTTAAAGCACTTAAATCATAGCGTTCCCGGTTTCTGTTTCGAGGATGATGCGCCGGTTTTTCGGGCTGGTTTTTATCTGATGACATTATTTTGTATTGGAGTATGTTAGGGTTTTCAAAGATAAACAAAGCATATTACCTGATGATGCCCGCAATTATATTTACCGTTAATGCCACTATTATGGTGTTAAACACAAACGAAATTAGGCTGTGCAGTAATGCAAAGCGCCTTACTGTTTTAGAAGTAATAGTAACATCTGATACTTGGAACGTCATGCCAATTACAAAAGAAAAATAGGCAAAATCTAAATAATCAGGCGCTTCGGCCTCAGGAAAATCAATACCTCCGCCTTCTGCACCTGTCTTTTTATCATGAAAGGTATGGTACAGGTGTGCATACCGTATGGTAAAAATAGTATGCAGTAATATCCATGATGTAGTTACTGCTGCAATAGTAAAAATGGTCCTGATATCTTTATCAAAAACAGATTCGTTTGTATTGAGCATTAACAATATGGTACCCAACAAACTAATGCAAACGGCACTGAGCACAATGGCAAATATTACCTCAATATTATCGTCCTGCCTTTTTACTATTTCATCCTGCTGGGCAGCGGTAGTATTCAAAAAAAGCAGCCAGCTTAGCGTTATCATTGCCACTGCAAATACATCCCAGCAAATTATAATCCTTGTACTGTTTTCAATATCAAACAATTGCGTTGCACCAAAAGCGCATGCTGCAAAAAAAAGCGACAATAATATTTTTTGATAACCGCTTGTAGCGGCAATCCACCTTTGGGATTTAGATTTTTTGTGCATGGTTGTTGCGTATCAGATAACACTTTTGTTTTAAGCAGTATAGAATATCAAAGATACCTAAAAACAAAAAAGCCCCGGTTTTTACCGAAGCTTTTTAAAAATGTGGAGAATATCGGAGTCGAACCGATGACCTCTTGCATGCCATGCAAGCGCTCT
>JAZKDS010000231.1:0-2357 GCA_040387455.1 Bacteroidota bacterium | reverse complement strand
ACATAAGTTTATAAAATGCAAGTGCGCTGTTTCTCTTAAAAAAAGTATCGGAGTTTCTTGATTTCCTAACGCCATACACTATCTCATACCCATCTATAAATTTTAGCATCATTTCTTTTATAGCGCTTATGTCATCCTGCAGGTCAGCATCTAACGAAATATAGCAGTCCGCTTTATCTTTAAATTCAAGCAAACCCGATAGCACCGCAAACTGATGGCCAAAATTTGTAGCAAGCTTTATGCCCCGAAACATTTCGTTTTGCACACATAGCGCCTTAATAATGTTCCAGGTATTGTCCTTGCTGCCATCATTTACAAATACAATTTTGCTTTGCTCCATATCAATTATATCTGCCATATCATGCTGTAGATAATGTAATATTTTGGGGGCTGTAATAGGCAATACCTGCTCCTCGTTATAACAGGGAAGTACCAGGTACACTATTGGTTTTTTGTTGCTTGGGTTCATTTCTATACCTTATGGCTTAGGCCTCCAAACTTCTACATTATATTTTAAGTAAACATGCCTAAAATTAACTGTAAATGAGTCTTGTAAGTTATAATTTTGTGTCAGTAGTGTATCTATACCAAACCAATTTATTTCTCTGTTGTAATACACCAAATCAAATTCCTTTTTCGCTACCTTCTTCCTAACGGCAGCAGTGTATGCTTCAGTGGCATTTTTGCCACCCATATTTTATCCAATTTTTTACCCATAAATGATTGTGGGCTTATATTATGATATAAAAGACTGTAGTACTTGCCCTGTCCATTTTCGTATATTTTGCGAGGCTCTTATACAAAATGGAATTGAAGGCATTTAGCTATAAAGCATATTGCCGCGGTTTCGATTGCTGATGTAATAATAACTAAACGGACTGACTTACATTAGTTTGAATGCGAATGAAAGGAAAGACTTTTCCATAGATTTTTACTTTTTTCTCTCAAAATTTTTATGTCTATAATATCACCCTGTCTACAGCTCTTATTAAACCAATATCTGATTGTGTGCTGTTTTGGAAATTTATGAATACAGAAATTGGCATACGTCTCATACTCTGAAAAGGATGAGTAATCCAACACTCTTTCTTTTATGCTTTTTATTGCCTCCAATAGTGGTTTGCCGGTATTTACTTCTATATGCTGTTTCAGTTGTTGCAACTTCTGCTTGTTAAACAGCATATAGTGCGATACAAATGAAACCGGCATGCTGCGATCATAGCCCGTAAGTATTTTATATGCTTCATGATAAGGGGCATGGTACTCGTCCGAAAAGTCAAAATAATGTCTGCCTCTTTTTTCGAAACACATGTTACTTACAAAAACGGTATCTGCATCAATCACCAAAAAATTTTCCTCTGCAACTATTTTATCAAAATTCAATTTTAGTATTTGTTGATATATCCAACCACTGCGGTCTTTTCCGTTCACTACAAAGTTTATATCCTGCTTGCTTACTGCACATACATCATTCTCGTTAACAAATACAGCACCTCCTTTACTTGCCTCATTAATAATTTTTTCGCTGTTAGGCGCCACTATATATATGTTTCCAAGCGGGTGCTTTAAATATCTGCGTACTCCTGCTATTACATGGGGCAATATATCCAGGTCTTTTTCTATCACAGGTATTACCACATCTAAGGGAGTAGCAGAGTGGATGCCTGGCTCAATAAAAAATTGGTATGACTTATAGTTTATTTTAAAAATATTAAACAAAAATTCCCTTGATTGAAAATAGACCGCCTGTGATTTGATAATCTGTACGTGTCTTATATAGTAGTATATAGCCAAGGGGTTTAGCCAGTGCCTTAACTTTGCTTTCATTTATGCAATATACAGTTTTTCGTTAGCCGCTAATCCGATGTTATTTTGTGGGTCTTATTTATAGCTCTTATAGAAGCAACACGTAGTGCACTTAAAATATTTTTTTGTATGCTCGCTCAAACACTGTAGGGGTTCTTTTATAAATAAAACTATAAAATTTCGCCTTTGCATATAACAGCAGATTCTGCAAACTATATATTTCTATTCGTTTAAGCGCCTTTGTGCTATCGTATGCTATTTGATAGCGTATTTGATAATCGTATTTATAATTGTAGTATTTGTTAATCATATTCAAATACTGCAGTCTAAGGCTATACATATTGTTTCCCTTATTCATAGCCACCGACGCACCAGCGCTGTGCGAGCGGTACGTACACATTATTTTCGGGATATAAAGAAAATCGCCTTGCGTAAGTACTGTTATAAAAAAACACACATCTGTTACAGGTGTTTTGTACATATACTGGGGCATGTGCTGAGGTATGGCTGCGCTACGTAGTAGCAAACAATTAATATGCACAAACCATCCG
>JAZKDS010000230.1:0-3356 GCA_040387455.1 Bacteroidota bacterium | reverse complement strand
AAATCTTGATTATAATCAACATCATCATCATCCATCATAATATCTTCTTCAACAGGAAATGCCACTCCGGTAATGGTAATGGTCTCCCCTTCTTTAACCGCCCTATAATCTTTCGGGTCCGTCATGTTAGGTATGCTTATAGTACCTACATACGTTTTATCATCATCGGTTTTTATCTTGGCAGAATAGCCGTCTTTACCCCTGTTTATCTCAAATACTTTTCCGGTAACGGTAATAACATCGCCTTCTTTAGGTTGGGCAGCATCGGTTACTGGCTTGGGTGTTACAAGAGTATCTTCAGCAGCAGTAGCTGTGGCATCAATATCCTGTGCAGCAGAAACGGTATCATTTTGCTCCGGCACTTCGCCTTGTTTCTTTTCAGTACAGGCCGTCAATCCTAATAAGCTTACTAAAGCTATTGATAAAATTTGTTTTTTCATATTGTATATTTTTATTCAAAGATAAACCTTTTCGCACAAGCCAAATGTTATACAAAAGTAAAACCGGCCCTGTTGAGGGCCGGTTTTATATAAATGGGTTACAGAATATTAATGTCCGCCGCTAACTTCAACCTCATGGGCAATACCCTGCGATTTAAGTATACCCACCACTTTCCATCCATAAAATGCAATGAAACCAAAGCATAATGCAGGAACAAAATACGACTGGTGAATACCAATGATATCAGCAATTTTACCCTGAAGCGGTGGTATAATACCTCCTCCAAGGATCATCATTACAAGGAAGGCAGAGCCCTGGCCTGTATATTTACCCAGTCCGGCAATGCCAAGCGAGAAGATACAAGGCCACATAATACTACAAAATAAACCGCCGCTCATAAAGGCATAAATGGCTATGGTACCTTCTGTAAATAAGCCTATAATCATGGCGATGATACCCAATACACCAAAAATCATAAGTGTTTTAGCAGGACGGTCCTGGCCTAAAAAGAAGCCCACAATTTGTATAAGTATTACACCGGCATAAGCATACAATGGTGTAATATCCTGTTTTGCAAGTGCGTTAACTCCTAACACCACCCCAAAGGCAACATAAGGTATAACGATAAGCAAAATCTTTCTTGTAGTGTTAGAAGGGTTAAATACAGATATAGCCCCAGCCCAGCGGCCTATCATAAGGCTGCCCCAATACATTGAAATGTAAGGCGCAATGGTTGCCCCAGATAACGAACCGAACTCCGGTGTACCCAAAAGCTCGCCAAGGTTACTTTGTATGGTAACTTCGCCGCCCACATAGGCAAATAGTGCCAGCATACCCAGCACCAGCTGCGGATAACGCATAGCGCCCCAGCCTTCCGGCTTATTCTTAGCAGCTACATTTGAAGACAAAAGCCCGAAAACAATAACAAGAAGCGTTGCTACCGAAAGCCATAGGCCCAGGTAATCTTTCTCCCTGTTTTCGCCTAAAAAGCGTGCTACAAACTCCGGGTCGCCATATCTTGAAAAAATGTACCCAAAGATGCCTATAAGTATGGCCGTTATTACTAATAAAGCTCTCATTGCTTTTTTAGCAGGCTCAAACGCAGAGTCTGATTTTCCTGCCGGTAATTTTTTTGAGAAGGTAAATAGTGCAGCTGCAAGTATAAACAAGCCGCCTACACAGGCATACAAAAGTTCCATCTTGTCCAGCGAAACGGTTTGTATGTATTTTTTAAGTTCTTCGCTATCTGTAATAATAACGCCAAACAGGGCAAGTGTTACCACGATTGGGCCAATGGTTGTGCCAAAAGAGTTAACGCCGCCGGCAAGGTTAAGCCTGTGCGAAGCAGTATGTGGCTCGCCTAAAGAAGCGGCAAAAGGCTGTGCCGATGTTTGCTGTAACGAAAAACCAAGTGCAACAATAAAAAGGGCGCCAAGTATAAGGCCATAGTTACCGGCTTGTACTGCCAGGATCATGGCACCTGCACCTACAGTACTTATTAAAAGGCCATAAACAATGCCTTTTTTAAAGCCCCATGAATTTAGGATGTCTTTTTTAAACCAGCTGCTAAACGCAAACAATATAATAGCGCCTATATAGTAAGCGCCATAAAATGCAAAGTCAATAAGCTGGCTCTGGAACTGGTCGAGGTGAAAACGCTCTTTACAAAATGGGATAAAAACGCCGTTTGAGGCACTAATAAACCCCCAAAAGAAGAATACCGTAACAAGGGTATACAGCGCGGAGTTATTAGATTTGTTTAATTCTGAACTCATAGTTTCATGAAATAAGGGTTAATGAATAGTTTGGGTATATATTAAAAAAATTGGGTTTCTGATTATTCTGATTTTTTGATCTCGCTCTTAGCACCTATGCCGTTTGCATTAAAGGCTTCTATGGTAAAATAGTAGGCATCGCTTCTGTCGAGGCCGCTAAAATAATACTCATTTTTGCCATAAACCATAATTGAGCCGTATAATTTTTCGGGCGACTTGCCAAAGTATATCACATATCCATCGGCATTGGGTTCTTGCTGCCACTTAAACCATACATTACGGCGTTCGCCCTTTTTGCGTACTTCTGCACGCAACGGAACAAAGTTTTGCACTGCACCCGGCTTAGCACCAGCACCTTTACCAAACACCCTGAAACCGCTCAATGCAAATTTACCAGTAGGCATTTGTATATTTTCCAGCTTTAAATAACGGGCTGTTGCAGGCTTGGCAAGCTCTATATAATCATGTGGCACGTCGGTGCTATTTTTTCTTTTATCTACCAGTATAGTCCATTTTTTGCCATCGTTACTGGCATAAATAATGTATTTATGCCCGGTAGTAGTATCGGGCTTGCCCACAATATCAGCATCCTGGTCGGCATAATTTATCTGTATGGCGTTAATAGTGCTTATTTCACCCAGGTCACTAATCATGTATTCTCCCTTATTGGCTGTCCTGGCACTCCAATATGTTTTTATATCTTCATCGGTTATATAATTTGCCTGAAACCCACCCAGGGTAGACGATACCTGCACCGGTTTGTTGTAGTTAAGCAGCATCCATCCGCTAAACGATGATAGTGCTGTATGTGCCTTATTCTCCGCCGGAAGATAGGTTGGGTAATCGCCATAAGCGGTATTACTATACATAATGCCGTCTGCATCAAAACCCGCAGGCCAGATGCCCAAACGCCTTTCAAAATTATTTTTAGTAGAAATTACAATGGTAGAAATATGCCAGTAGGCATCATCGGCATCCTGATAAGTAGCGCCATGCCCGGCACCACGGGCAAAACCTCCCGGTTTATAAGAAAACGGATTAAACGATTGATATTCAAACGGCCCTAACGGACTTGCAGCCACATATACACCATCGGCATAACCGCTAAACTCAGTACCCGGTGCGCCATATTGCAGGTAA
>JAZKDS010000229.1:0-6265 GCA_040387455.1 Bacteroidota bacterium | reverse complement strand
TTATACTGTAGTAACCCGCCTTGAGGTGCGCCGCTTAAAAGCCGCCATGCACGAGATAGATCCTAAGGCGTTTGTTTTTAGCCAGTCTATTAAAGAAACAGCCGGAGGCGTGCTTAAAAGAAAAGCCGAACACTAACATGTTAACCTGGTGTTACAAACCATAAGATAATTAGCAAAACTGAACCCAACTTTGTAAATTTGAAGCTATAACCGTCCACAAAAATGAAAGAACAGTTTAAAAGTTTCCTTAATGAGGAGCAGGATCCTAAAGCCATAGAAAAAATAAGCGCCAAATTATCTGACCTGCTCATGAAGAATGAAGAGGTGGGCTATATAGGCGTGCAAAAGAAACCGGCTATAAATGTTTTTCCGGATAGCGTGGTGCTTACCAATAAGCGCATTATTATCTGTAAGCCAAAAAATCTGGGTCTTTCTATGGATTTTACCGATTATCCGTGGGGTAACGTTGCTGGCACGTACATGAAAGAAAACATATTGGGTTCTGAGTTTTCGTTTACCACCAGTACAGATATTACCGTTAGTATAGATTATATACCCAAGATACAGGCACGCAAAATGTACACCTTTGCTAAGGAGCAACTGGAACTACTTAAAGAAGTCCATGCCCCTGCTAAACCCGAGGAAACCGTAGCTCAGGCCCCTGTAGAAGCCCCTGTGCTAACTGCTGAGCCTATTGATGTTGAAGAAGAAATTGAAGAGGTAGAAACCGAAGAGGTGAGCAGTTTTAGCGAACTGGTGCACCACAACCCTACACCTACGCCAGAACCTGTAGCATATAAAGAAGAAGTAACTGCACCTGCTGTAGTAACACCTGCTGCAACTGAAAAAACAGGGCTTGCGAGCCTGAGTAAAGAAGAGCTGTTTGAAAAATTGCAGAACTACAAAAAACTACTTGATAACGGCCTGATACTGCAAGGTGAATATGATGCCTATAAAAAAGAGATATTGAGTTTTCTTTAAGGCTCTGAGATACTTAGCTGCTAAGTATTAGCGATAAACACAAAACCCTGCCAGTGGCAGGGTTTTGTGTTTATATCGGGTTCTTTGTCATGCTGACGAAGGAAGTATTTCCTTAATATTCGATGGAGATTCCTCCTTCGTCGGAATGACATAGCCGGTCATTAAAAGCTAAGAACCTCAGCAGCTAAGTGGCTTAGGAACTTTCAAAACTACATTACCCCTTTTTGCTTCTCGCTAAAACGGTCGGCCTGGAGCTCCAGCATTTCGATAGCTTTTTTCTTTTTGTAATCATACAGCCCACGATCTGTGCGAATCTCGGCATATACATCGTCATAAATACCGGCATCTGTATCCTGAAGCAGTTGTCGCTGGTGCGTATTTTGCGCCAGGTTAGTGCGCATGGCAGCCTCGGTGTCTTCCAGCTTAAAATCATACTCACCTTTTGGCGAAAGCAGCTTGGCAATAATGGGTGATGTTTCTATAGCCAAAAACAGCAGCATAATAAACAACGATGGTAAAAATGGCAGCTTATTAAGCGCATTAATACGCGCCATAAGGCCGTCAAAACCCTCTATAATGGGTTGGGTATCGGCAACTTTTTTGTCTAAATCTGTCTGTAGTGTTTTGGCCTGTTTGTCGTTTTCGGCAATCTTAGCATTATTAGCAGCACGAAGCGTTTCCAGTTCCTTAAGCGATGCATCATGCTTTTGGCGTTTTTCGGTATACACGGGGCCTTTGCCCAGTTTTTTTGTGCCGGCTGTGCCTTCTGCTTCGGAAATGTAGGTGCCATAAAGTGCGTTAACCTCTTTTTCTTTCTTCAGGATTTCGCTTTTCAGGCTGTCGGTTTGGGCTTTGTTTTTATCCAGGTCGCCCTGAAAGTAATTAGCCACCTGCTTTTTATTGGCAATGGCCATATCATTCTTTTCTTTAAGGAGCACGGTATTTATTTCTTTCTCAAAAATCTTTATTTCGAGCGGTTTTGAAATAACAATAGCGATTATTATGGCCAAAATAATACGCGGGGTAGCCTGTAGCAGCTCCTGCCCAAAGCGTTCGCGCTTGCGGATGGTGCTAACAATAAAGCGGTCGAGGTTAAAGATAAGCAGGCCCCATACCAACCCAAAAAAGGTAGCTGTATATACATTGTCAAACACAGTGTACAGGGCATATCCGGCGGCAATCCAGGCCAGGAGTGCGGTAAAAAAAACGGTGGCACCAATGCCGGCATACTTGTTTTGCTCTCCGTTAGAGCAGGAGTAGATAATGTTCTTATCTGCCCCGGAGCAGGTAATAAAAAAACGTTTTAACATGATGATTGTTTTTGATGATTGATGATATGCAAATGTAACGCGTTTTTTACTTTAATTGTTGTAAGCGGCTGGCAGGTTTTAGATTAGAGCATAAAAATTGAAGCGTATTGGCAATAAAAAAGCTGCCCTTTAAGGGCAGCTTTAAATTCAAACTTTTATAAAGTAAAATAATATGTTTTAGTTTTTAACCAGCTTTACCGTTTGTACTGCATCACCCACGGTTATTTTAGCCAGGTATATACCTGTGCTTAGTGCAGCAGCATCTATAAGAGCAGTGTTGCTTTTAGGGCTAAGGGTCATTACTGTTTTACCGGTCATATCCATAACATTAATGGTGTTTATGGCAGTGTTTGTAGTAGTAATGTTCCAGGTGCTGCCGGTAGGGTTAGGGTATGCCGTAACGGTATTAAGGCCATACTGGTTTAAACCTAACAGGGTTATGTCTTGTGTTGAAACACTTTGCCTGCTACAGTTAGTAACGGTTAGCGTAACGCTATACGGGCCGTTTCCGGTAAAAAGGTGTTCAGGGTTTTGCTCGGCAGATGTGGTACCGTCTCCAAAATTCCAGTCATATTCAAGCGCATTTTCAGAGGTGTTTGTAAAAGATACGGTATTTCCTGCTGCCTCAAAGGTAAATGCTGCTGCAGGATCATAAGCACCCACGTTCCACTGTGCCAGGTTATCATATACCACCGATTTTACAACCGCTTTTATTTGGTTAGCAACGGTTGCTGTTAGTATGCTGGTATTATAGGTAACTAAAGTAGGGTCTTTGCGGAAAAGCACCGTGTAAAACGTAATTGCCGAAACATACGTTCCTGCCAGTGTAGGGTGGCTTTCGTCATCGGTATATAATTCTATTTCCGGGTGCAGCAGCCTTATTTGCCTGCGCACGCTGCCTACCGGCGATATTGTGGCATTGTTGTCATCGGCCATTTGTGCGTAGCTTTCCTTAAGGCGGTCATCCATGCCTTCATACGTACACATTTCCGGTATGGTAGGGCAATAGGTTGCATCGCCGTTTTTGCGGCCCCATGTCTGGTAAAAAAACAGTTCGGTACACGGGCTATACTCGCGTGCCATATCCGCCAACTGCGCTGCATAGGCAAATGTGTGCTCTGCTACATAGGCTTCTTCCAGCGCCGGGCGCTGGCTGTGTTCCTGCAGTACTACATAATCCCAACCGCCCAGTTGCAGTGCGCCTGTGGTACCTGCGCTTGCAAAATGCTCTTCAAGACTAGTACCACCCACGGTGTAGCTGTAAGCTTTAAGCTCATCGCCTACAGATGCTGCCACATTTTTAACCATGGTAGGCAGGTTGTTATAGTAGGTATAACTGTTGCCTATAAACAATATTTTTTTAGCAGTATCGGGTTCAATAGGTGTGCCACATACGCTAAATTCATAAATAGCATAACCATACTGTGTAGTACGTGTCAGGCCATCCATCTTTACATAGCGGTACTGGGCATTTATACCCTCAGTAACATCAATGCGTGCGCCATAAGCCATGTTGTTTTTCTCGGCAATGGTTACCCATGTAGTACCGTCAACAGATCCTTTTATAACATAATCTTTTGCGCTATAGGTATCCCACGCAATGCTAACCGCACTAACGGTGGTAACGGTGCCGAGGTCTAACGTTAGGCTTTGCGCATCGGTTGCGGCGCTCTCCCAGCGTGTGCTGCTGTTGCCATCTGCGGCAAGTATGGCCGTGCCGGAAGTGGCATTGGCAGTTACTGCGTTTACCAGGGTACAATCCGGAGCCGGTGCAGCGCCAATAGGCACACCAAAGCTATAAGCGCCTGTAGTCCTGTTAAGGGTAATGCTGTAGGTGCCGGCAGGTATGTTAATATCTATACCGCCCTGTGAGCCTGTTCCGTTAGGAAAACCGCCATCGCCACCCCATTGTACCGTCCAGCCATTATCCTGGCGAAATTTTACGGCCCCGCTGGTAAGCGTAATGGTGTTTATTACATAATGAATACCATCTGTAGTAGATAAAACGTGGGTGTCTACCTGCGGATCTGTTGGCCAGCCTTGTGGTGTGCTGTTGCCTACCAGAGCAATGGTTGGGTAGTTAAACGCATATTGCAGGGTAGTAAGATTAAACGTAACGTTATAGGTGTTATTAGCCACGTTTAGTGTTCCGGCGCCGGCTACAGCGGTGCCCGAAGGAAATATCGGCGGATTCCATGTGTTTGTATCGGCATGGTTTTTACGGAAACGTACTGCGCCATTAATGGCAACACTGCCCGTATAATGTATACCGTCGCTCGTACCTAAATCTATATCGGTGTTGTTTACCCCTTCGCCTGCAAGGCTAATAGTAGGGTAAAGGCTTGAAGCTGTAAAGCTAAATGCAAGCGTAGTACTGTTAAAGGTAACATTCCACACGCCAACAGGTACCGTAATATTGCTGCCGTTTAGTACCGCTGTACCGGCAGGAAAAGAACCCGCTGCAGCACCCCAGTTGTTTGTCCATGAGTTTACGGCCCTGAATTTTACAGCGCCGCTGGTGGTTACTATATTATCAAGGCTCCAGTTTATACCATCAATACTGCTCATTTGTTTTGCATCTACTTCACCGGCGGCACCTGTAGGCCATCCGCCCACACCGTTACCCACAATAGCCATACTGGCATACTGCGCATGCATCAGCAGTCCGGTCATGAGAGCCAGTGCTAAAAAAATAATTTTCTTCATAATAAAAATACGATTGGTAAATAATAAGGTTTGACTATTAAGTCTTTTTGCAAAGGGCTTAGCTACGGCCCCGCAGTTTTAGGTGTATACTTATATAATACAGATGAAGAAGGGGAGAGTACTACTCAATCGTTGTAAATTTTTTACGTTTCTCTATTTTTTAATATAAAATATTGATATTTAAATAGATGTAGTGAAGTAAAAATTCACAGCAAAATGTATTTAGAATCTATGAAACAATGTTAGTCAGGGTATAAAAAAATCTGTCCCGCCAACAGGCAGGACAGATACAGGAGAGGAAATTATTGATTGGTTTATTATGAAATAAGGATGTGTCTTGCCTTTATTTTAGGTGTATGGGCAGGGTGTAGCTGGTGCGCACCGCTTTGCCATTAAGTTCTCCGGGTTCCCAGTTTTCCGATGTTTTTAATATGCGGATTATTTCGTTGGTTGTACCTTCATCTTCTGCATTTATCACCGTGGCATAGCTCATTTCGCCATCGGTTTCAATGATAAAATTCAGGTAATACGTAGTAATATCAGGGTTTGCTGTTTGTGGCGCTTTAAAATTTGAGGTTACCAGCGTTGAGAACTTTTCCAGCCCACCGGGATATTGCGGCATTTTATCAACATTGGTATAATTAATGGCATTGTTGCCGCCCAGGTAATCCATAGCCGCCTTTACATTGTGAAACTTTTTTGGTTTTGCAGCAGCCACCACTTTATCATTCTTATACTCTTTAACAATGCTCATTTTAAAGATGCTGTCAGGAAAATGGGCCGGCTCCTTATTTTTAAAATGCGTGTTATAATATGGGGCGGTGTAGAGGAAATATTCAAATATTTGCGGCCGCTCTTTAGTAAGCGACGCTTTTGCCCTTGTCAGGAAAAAATAATATACAAACTCTTTTGAGGAGCGCTTAAGTAAATCGGCATTATCAATCTGTAAGCCATCTACCTCTACACGGCAACCCTTTTTATTTTGCAGCTTTTTATACTCGGTTTCAGGAATAAATTTCATTTCCCTGCCTTCAGGCAGCGTAAAATAGTAACGACCCTTCTGGCTCTCTGTAAGTTGCTCATAAGGCTTGTTTATGTACACATTGTTTGCCTGGTCATCAATTACAACTTTTACGCCGCTGTAATAGGCATCGCGTTTCTTTTTATAGGCTGCCGAATCATTCAGGCTTACGTTTGCTACAGCTTTATGAGAAGGAGGCTGCTGCGCAACAGTTTTTGTGCTAAGGCCATAAACAAGGCCGGCCAGT
>JAZKDS010000228.1:0-1705 GCA_040387455.1 Bacteroidota bacterium | reverse complement strand
AAACGTTTAACACGGCCCGCTTTGCAGAGAGCATCAAAAACCACAAAAGCGGTACCGATGTAATTACCGGTAAAACGGTAGATGTGAGCAGCAGCATTACGCTGGAAGCGAAAAGCGTACTGGTACTGGAGTTAAAATAACAGCTATAACCAAAACTACTATACATGAAAAAATCAATAATAACCCTTATGGCGCTAGTGGTACTTGCCACAAGCTGTAAGGATGATAAAAAGGCCGATGTAACCGCTAAAGCCGATATGGGTTCTATTGCACCCGTTAGCGATGCCACAGCAGAAAATGCCGTGATATATGAGGCTAACATCCGTAACTATTCTAAAGAGGGTACGTTTAATGCTTTTACAAAAGACATCCCGCAACTCAAAAAGCTGGGTGTAAAGGTTATCTGGCTTATGCCGGTATACCCTATTTCGATGGAGCGCCGCAAGGCTACGGCAGATAAATCTATAGAAGATATTACCGACCCAACCGAAAAAGCAAAATACCTGGGCAGTTACTATGCCATTACTGATTATACCGCCATCAACCCGGATTTGGGTACGCTGGAGGATTTTCAGGCGCTGGTAAAAACCGCGCACGATAATGGCATGTATGTTATACTGGACTGGGTGGCTAACCACACCGGCTGGGACCACAAATGGATTACCGAGCACCCTGAATATTACGAGAAAAACAAAAAAGGCGAAGTGACCGATCCGCTTAACCCCGAAACCGGTGAGCCGTGGGGCTGGACCGATGTGGCCCATCTTGACTATAAAAGCAAAGCGCTGTATGAGCCCATGACCAACGAAATGCTGTACTGGGTTAAAGAACAGGGCATAGACGGCTTCCGTTGTGATGTTGCCGATAATGTACCTACAGCATTCTGGGATTATGCCATTCCGAAATTGAAAGAAGTTAAGCCGGTTTTTATGTTGATGGAATCGGATAAAGAATATTTGTTTAAAGGCCAGTTTGATATGGGCTACGGCTGGGTGGCCCACCACCTGATGAATGATGTGGCCAAAGGCAAAAAGCCGGTAACCGACCTGAAGAAGTTTTTAGCCGAAAGGCCGGGCAAGTATGAGGCTAACGACATTTTTATGAACTTTACCAGCAATCATGATGAAAATGCCTGGAACGGTACCGAATACGAAAGGCTGGATGGTGGTGCTGAGGCTTTTGCTGCGCTAACCTATGTTATGCCGGGCATGCCGCTTATTTACACCGGCCAGGAATATGACGTTAAAAAACGCATCAAATTCTTTGAGCAGGACCCTATTGATAAAACTGTAGGCAAAATGTTTGCAGTGTATGAAAAGCTGGGCAGGCTTAAAAATGAAAACCCGGCGCTGAATGGTGGCAAGGATGCGGCAACATTCAAATTATTGCCTACTACTGATACAGAATCTGTATTGGCGTTTGAGCGTGAGAAAGACGGTAAAAAAGTTATCTATATAGCAAACCTTTCTAAAAATGTGTCAAGCTTTACAGTATCCTTTGATGGTGAATTTACAGATTGTATTACCGGAAAAAAAAGAACATACGCTAAAGGTCTGCAAATATCGGGGGTAGCTCCCTGGCAGTACTGGGTGCTTACAAATTAGTTTTAAACGCTGAATAAAGTATGTAATATCTACTTAAATGATTAACACGATGCAACAAAAACACTACAACATATTTATAATTACTTGTTTATGTGGTTGTT
>JAZKDS010000227.1:11041-16286 GCA_040387455.1 Bacteroidota bacterium | reverse complement strand
AATCTTTTTAAACCCAAGCTGTTTTGCTTTCTTATAGGAATAATAAATGTTCTCTGTGCTATGTTCCGCTTTCAGCTCGGTAAAAATGTTTGCTTTCGGTATTCCTATTGCTTCAGCATATAATGCCATAATTTCCGCCTCATAATACGGCGAATTATCAGCAAGGATGCTGCGGGTAAGGTTCCAGCAGTCTTTGCCTATGGCGCTTTCAAAACCTATGTGCGATGCAAAAATACCGGCATCTACCCACATGTTAGCCGTTTTAGACAGTTTTATACCGGCATTGGCCTCATACACGTTTTTCATTACGCCGTTTTCGGCAGCAAGGTTGGCATTGGCATAAGTGCCCGCCATAAGTGCCAGGTTAGCACGCACATTGCCGCTGTCATAGGCCGCTTTTATAAAACCAAGGTTAAGCGCTACCTCATTATGGCGGTTATGAGAATATACAAACGCCGGGCGTGTGTTGTTCTCAGGTTGGTTAAAATCGTAGGCATAATACGTTTCTACATAGCCACTGAATTTTAAACTTGGAATTTCAGATTGAGGCAGTACCTGCAATGTATCCTGTGCCTGTGCAATAAATCCAGTTGCTAACAAGGCCGTAATTAATATTTTCATTATAGTTTATCTAATGCTATGTTAAGTTGCAATACGTTAATTTTTTCGGTACCCAGGCAGCCCAATAGTGGCTTTTGCAGGTGGGCTTCTATTACCATATTTACCTGTTTTTCGTTAAGGTTACGCGCTTTAGCCACACGTTTTAGCTGTACTTTGGCTGCAGCCAAAGATATATCAGGATCCAGCCCGCTGCCGCTGGCGGTAACCAGCTCGGCAGGTATATCCTGTTTTTTAATCCCCGGGTTTTTTAGTAAAAAGGTATCTATACGGGTTTGCACCATGGCCAGGTACTCGGGGTTAGACGGCCCTTTGTTACTGCCACCCGAGCCCGCCGCATTATAATCTACCGCGCTGGGGCGGGGCCAAAAGTACTTGTCCTGACTAAAGGCCTGGGCTACATTAGTATGGAAGCGCTTGCCGTTAACTTCGGTTATAAAACCGTTACCGTGGTTGGGGGCTGCCTGCGCTATACCCCAAATGCCTAATGTGTAAATACCCGAAAAGAACACGGCGCAAAATAGTGTGAGCCTGATGGCAGGCATGATATTTTCTTTCATGATTATTTTCTTTTTTTAAAAGAATAAGGAAACCAGCATGTCAATTACTTTAATGCCAATAAACGGCACAATAACACCGCCCAGGCCATAAATAAACAGGTTGCGGCGCAGCAGGGCAGAAGCCCCTATGGGCTTATATGCCACACCTTTTAGCGCAAGCGGAATAAGGAACGGGATGATTATGGCGTTAAAAATTACCGCTGATAGGATGGCGCTTTCGGGACTATGCAGGTGCATAATGTTAAGCCCTTGCAATGCCGGTACAGCCGTTATAAACAGTGCCGGTATAATGGCAAAATACTTGGCAACATCATTAGCAATACTAAAAGTGGTAAGCGTGCCGCGTGTCATGAGCAGCTGCTTGCCTATCTCTACAATTTCAATAAGTTTGGTGGGGTCGTTATCAAGGTCAACCATGTTTCCGGCTTCTTTAGCCGCCTGGGTGCCGCTGTTCATGGCTACGCCCACATCGGCCTGGGCAAGGGCGGGTGCATCGTTAGTACCGTCGCCCATCATGGCCACCAGCTTACCCAGTTGCTGCTCGGCTTTAATGTAGTTCATCTTATCTTCGGGCCTGGCCTCGGCAATAAAATCATCTACACCTGCTTTTTCGGCAATAAATTTTGCGGTAAGCGGGTTGTCACCTGTAACCATTACGGTTTTTACACCCATTTTGCGCAGGCGCTCAAAACGTTCTGCTATACCGGTTTTTATGATATCCTGAAGTTCTATTACACCCAGCACTCTTTCATTTTCTGATACTACCAGTGGCGTGCCTCCATTGCCCGATATCTTTTCTACAACTTTGGTTACTTTATCAGAAAACGGGTTGCCTGCTTTGGCTACCAGGTTTTTAATGGCATCATACGCCCCTTTGCGGATACGGCTTTCGCCAAAGTCAATGCCCGAGCTGCGGGTTTCGGCAGTGAATTTTATAAAACGGGGGTTTTGCACACCAAAGCTTTTTGGGTCTGTAGCGGCCAGTTCAATAATCGATTTTCCTTCGGGGGTATCATCGCTCATAGAGCTGAGTACGGCGGCTTTTATAAAAGCTTTTTCGGTTATGCCTTCAGCCGGATAAAAATGTGTGGCCTTACGGTTGCCTATGGTTATTGTACCCGTTTTATCCAGCAGCAGTACATCTATATCTCCTGCGGTTTCTACGGCCTTGCCCGATTTTGTTATCACATTGGCACGCAGTGCCCTGTCCATACCGGCTATGCCTATGGCCGATAATAACCCGCCAATGGTGGTGGGTATAAGGCATACAAACAGCGATATAAATGAGGCTATGGTAATGCTGATGTTAGCATAATCTGCAAAGGGTTTAAGAGTAGTACATACTATAATGAACACCAGTGTAAAGCCTGCCAGCAGTATGGTGAGCGCAATTTCGTTAGGGGTTTTCTGGCGGCTGGCACCTTCTACAAGGGCAATCATTTTGTCAAGGAAACTCTCGCCTGCATTAGTGATTACCTGTACTTTTATATGGTCAGAAAGCACTTTTGTACCGCCTGTAACCGAGCTTTTATCTCCGCCAGCCTCACGAATTACTGGCGCACTCTCGCCGGTTATGGCACTTTCGTCTATAGTGGCAAGGCCTTCTATTATCTCGCCATCAGTAGGGATAATATCTCCCGCCTCACACACAAATATGTCTCCCTTTTTTAGGGTAGAAGAGGGTACAACCTGCACTTCATCTTTATAAATTTCGCCAATAAGCTCAATCTTTTTGGCAGGGGTTTCCTCTCGTGTTTTACGCAGGCTGTCGGCTTGTGCCTTGCCACGTGCTTCGGCAATGGCCTCGGCAAAATTGGCAAACAGCAGCGTAAATAATAGTATTAAAAAGATAATAAAATTATAGGTAAAGCTGCCCTGGCTGGTTTCGCCGGTTAGTATCCATACACATACGCACAGCATAATAACGGTACCTATTTCTACTGTAAACATTACCGGGTTTTTAATAAGCGTGGCCGGGCTAAGTTTTATAAACGATTGTTTTAGTGCCTGTTTAACCAGCTCGGGCTGAAACAGGGACGCGTTTTGAGTTTTCATTTAAGGTTATTTAAGTAATGAAAAATATTCTGAAATAGGGCCAAGGGTTAGTGCCGGGAAGAACGACAGCGCCGCCACAATAAAGATTACGGCAAATACCATAAACCCAAATGTTGATGTATCGGTTTTAAGTGTGCCGGAGCTTTCGGGTACATACTTTTTGGCAGCAAGCAGGCCTGCAATAGCCACTGGACCAATAATGGGCGGGTAGCGCGCCAGGAGCATCACGATGCCAGTTGCAATATTCCAGAACGGGGTGTTATCGCCCAGGCCTTCAAAACCACTGCCGTTATTTGCCGATGATGAGGTAAACTCATACAGCATTTCGCTAAAGCCATGGCTGCCTGGGTTGGCCAGCCAGGATGCATAGGCCTCCGGGTTACCGGCATACAGGTGGCTTGCCAGTGCGGTACCTGCCAGTATAAGCAACGGGTGCAGCAGTGCTATAATCATAGCAATCTTCATTTCTTTGGCCTCAATTTTTTTACCGAGAAACTCCGGTGTGCGGCCCACCATAAGCCCGCTGATAAATACTCCCAGGATAATGAAAATGTAAAAGTTTAAAAATCCTACGCCAATGCCACCATAAAAGCAATTGACCATCATGCCCAGCAGGGTTGTCATACCACCGATGGGTGTAAAGCTGTCGTGCATGGCATTGACTGACCCGTTACTGGTACACGTGGTATACGTTGCCCAGTTAGCCGATGCCGCCGCACCAAAGCGTACTTCTTTACCCTCCATATTACCGGTAGTTTGCGCAATGCCCATACTGTCAATGGCCGGGTTGCCATTCATTTCGCTCATTACGGTGGGTATAAGCAACAGCAGGAAACCAAGTGTCATTACACCATAAATGGTCCAGGCCAGTTTTTTACGGCGAAGTACATGCCCTAAGGCAAAAACCAGTGCAATGGGTATAAGCACTATGCTCATATTCTCTACAATGTTGGTAAGGTAGTTGGGGTTTTCCATTGGGTTGGCACTGTTGGGGCCATAAAACCCGCCACCATTGGTACCCAGCTGCTTAATGGCTACAAAGGCTGCCACGGGGCCACGGCTTACATTTTGTTCTGCGCCTTCCAGTGTGGTTATAGTGTCTTTACCTTCAAAAGTCATGGGCGTGCCGTTAAATACCAGTATGGCAGCTACTATAATACATAAAGGCAACAAAACACGTGTGGCTGAGCGTACAAAAAAGCTGTAAAAATTGCCCAGTTCCGTTGCTGTTTTTGCCTTCATGGCCACAAATACCATAGCACAAATGGCCATGCCACAGGCCGCGCTTATAAATTGCCAAAGCATAAGGGTAAGCTGCCCCAAATAAGATAATCCGCTCTCGCCGCTGTAGTGCTGCAGGTTGGTATTGGTTATAAAGCTAACGGTGGTGTTAAACGCCAGGTCGCCGCTCATTGCCGGGTTGGCATCGGGGTTAAGCGGTAGCCAGTCCATATTGGTCAATACAAGCATTGAGATGATAAACCACACCAGGTTAATAGTAAGCAGTGCGCCCAGGTGTTGTTTCCAGGTCATTTGGCGCTCCGGGTTTATACCGCCTATTTTAAAGAATAACTTGTCAAGTGGGTTAAAAATACTGTCGGCCCAAGTGGGCTCATAATTAAAAATTTTGCCTATGTAATGTCCCAATGGCAGTGCCAGCAGCAGTACCAGCGCATACATTACAATTATGCCTAAGATTTCAGGGTTCATAAATTAAAATTTTTCGGGTTTTACCAGCAGATGTATATAAACACCAGCAGGGCTACAATAAATAATGCTGTCATTTTGGAATTGAAAGTTTGAAAGTTTGAAAATCACATTAAATGCCTGAGGTATTTACCTGTGCCACATATTCTTTTTTAAGCTGCGGCGGAAACAGTTGTACCACGGTGCAATTGTGCATTTCCATAAAAGTGGAAACGGAATACACATAAATGTTGCCTATGGCATTTTTAGTTTCGTTGCTGCCGGTGGTAAAAAGAAGTTCGGCCATGTCAAGGCATTTTTTAGCC
>JAZKDS010000227.1:6350-10993 GCA_040387455.1 Bacteroidota bacterium | reverse complement strand
GATGTTACCCTTACAGATGAGGTTCTTGGTGATTTCTGCCAACTGGGCTGCTTTTGTAGCCACTGTTTTTACACGTGTTTTCATTGTGGTTATTTTTAATGATGCCATGGTATAGCCAAAACACGTACCCATATTTTATTTTTGAGGTTAGGTTGTTTATTGTTAGGTGTTTAGGTGTAAATTGAGTTTTGTACCAAATAAAAAACCCTATCGTTTTGATAGGGTTGGGTATACTGTTTTGATAGTGTTTAACTTATAAACTTATTGAATTTTATACTCATCGAGCTTACGGTATAGTGTAGTAAGGGCAATATTGAGCAGTCGGGCAGTTTCAGTTTTGTTACCGCCGGTGTGGTTCATTACTTTTTGAATGTGGATTTTCTCGGCGGCGGCCAATGAAAAAGCCGAAAGCATTTTAGGCGCGCCGTTTTCGGCAAGTTCCGTTTGCAGTTGCTTTATTTCTAACGGAAGTGTATCTGTCGATAGGGTAGTGTGGGTTTCTAAAATTACACTGCGTTCCAGTACATTTTTAAGTTCGCGGATGTTACCCGGCCAGTTGTGCAGTTTTAAAAGCTGAAGAAAATCTGGCGATAGCGCACTGATTTTTTTATTGGTTTTAAGGGCAAATGTTGCCAGGAATTTTTTTGCAAGCACCTCTATATCTGCAACCCTTTCGCGCAGGGAGGGCAGTTTTATACTGAATATTGACAGCCGGTAATATAAATCCTGCCTAAAGCGGCCGGCTTCAATTTCTTTAAGTAAATCGCGGTTTGTAGCGGCAATAATGCGCACATCGGTATGGGCAACCTTACTTTCGCCCACTTTTATATATTCGCCGTTTTCAAGTACACGCAGCAGTTTTGCCTGCAAATCAATGGGCATTTCGCCTATTTCATCTAAAAATATAGTGCCTTTATGGGCTTCTTCAAACAGGCCTTTTTTATCTTTAATGGCACCGGTAAAAGCACCGGCAATATGGCCAAACAATTCGCTCTCCAGTAAGTCATGGCTAAAGGCCGAGCAGTTTAAGGCAATAAAATTTTTGGTTTTGCGCAGGCTGTTTTGGTGTATGGCATTAGCAAACACCTCTTTGCCGGTACCGGTTTCTCCGGTAAGTAAAACGGTGGTATCTGTAACCGAAACTTTTTTAGCAAGTTCTATGGCATCAATAATGGTTTTTGACGTGCCTATAACGGTATCAAACGAATATTTTTTTTCAAGCTTTTCTTCCAGCTCTACCACACGCTGTGCAAGGCTGCTTTTTTCTATAGCCCTGTTTATAAGGGGTATAATCTTATTATTATCGTCGCCTTTAACAATATAATCAAAGGCACCGTTTTTTATGGCCTGCACACCATCGGGTATGTTTCCGTATGCGGTAAGCAGTATAATTTCTATATGAGGATATAAACCTTTAATTGTTGCGGAAAGGTCTACACCATTGCCATCGGGTAGTTTTACATCGCAAAGCACTACATCTATAGCTTCTTTTGCCAGTTTTGCCAGCCCTGTTTTACAATCTTGTGCCTGTATAACTTCAAATCCTTCTAATGCCACAATGCGGGCCATAAGGTTGCGAAGCTTTTCTTCATCGTCTATTATCAGGATTTTTTTCATGGCTTATTTTTGCAAAGGTATAGTTTTAACGATTAACCGTATTTGATGCCGGATATAAAAAAATAATTTTACATTTGTGTAACCATACGGCAATGATGTCTGCCCTGAACCGCCCACTAACCAATCCCGGAGCTGATGACGTCTATTAATAGCTTATGCTACAATAGATGCATTTAATACATTCAGGGTATATGAAAAATACAGCCATCAAAAAACAAATTACACCAGCCTTTTCTTACTTAGCCAAATGGCTGCTGCTATCGTTAGTTATAGGGGTAATTACCGGCTCGGTATCTGCATTTTTTTTAACATCTTTAAACTGGGTTACCCAATGGCGCCAAAACCATGTATGGATTATTGCGTTGCTGCCTTTTGGTGGCTTATTGATAGGGCTTATGTACCATTATTTTGGCAACAGCGTAGTTAAAGGCAATAACCTGCTTTTAGAAGAACTGCATACACCTAAAAAAATTATTCCGTTAAAAATGGCTCCTTTGGTACTGTTAGGCACACTGGCAACGCATTTTTTTGGAGGGTCTGCAGGGCGCGAAGGTACGGCAGTGCAAATGGGTGGCGCCATAGCCGACCAGTTTACCCATTTTTTTAAGCTGAATGATAACGACAGGAAGATAATTATTATAATGGGTATAAGTGCCGGCTTTGCATCGGTATTTGGTACGCCCGTGGCAGGCGCCATTTTTGCCCTTGAGGTTATGATGATGGGGCGAAGGTATTATGCGCTTTTACCAGGCCTTTTGGTTGCCTTTGTTGCGCACTACAGTTGTATGGCATGGCAGGTGGGCCACACGCATTATAGTGTACCTGTAATTCCTGAAATTACTACAAAAATTATAATATGCACGGCTGTTGCAGGAATACTTTTTGGCTTAACGGCAATGTTTTTTTCGAGGGTGATGCACTTTTTTGGCAGCTTATTTAAGGATACCATTAGCTATGCACCCCTCAGGCCATTTATAGGAGGTGTTTTAATTGCTTTAACGGTATGGGCATTGGGCACTACAAAGTATATAGGCCTGGGAGTACCCACCATAGTAGATGCATTTAGTACAAGCCAGCCCGCTTATGCATTTATGATTAAGCTGCTGTTAACCGCATTTACATTAGGCGCAGGTTTTAAAGGCGGCGAAGTTACCCCTTTGTTTTTTATAGGCGCTACATTAGGTAACGCCTTGTTTTTAGTTTTTCCGTTGCCTATGGCTCTGTTAGCAGCTATGGGGTTTGTTGCGGTGTTTGCCGGTGCTACAAATACCCCCATTGCCTGTACCGTAATGGGCATAGAATTATTTGGCATAGACACCGGTATTTACTTAGGCGTTGCGTGCTTTGCAGCGTATCTTTTTTCAGGATACAAAGGCATTTATAGCTCTCAAATACAGGGCGGTATAAAGCATACGCTTTATAGTAAACTCTTTAAGGAGCTGCCTAAGCATTAAGATAACCTGCATAAAAGCCAGAGACAACCGTTTTTAATATTTGCCGCTTAACAGTGCACCGCCCATAGGCACTTTAGTGCTTAATCCCAGTTTTTTAAGCATTTCATAGGTGGTGCATACGGCTGCTGATGTTACCGGAATGCCAATTTCTTTCTCAATGGCATCAATGGCTTCTAATGATGGCATTTGCACACAGGCCGATACCACAAGAACATCTACACCCTCAAGGTTAAGGCGCTTGTATATGTCTAAAAGGTTCATAGGATCTTGCGCTGCAACCTCCAGGTTATCTGCAATTTCAAGCGCAATAAAATCTACCACTTCAAAACCCTGGTGTTCAATATAATCAACAACAAGCTGGGTTAGGGGCTTCATGTAAGGGGTAATTACCGCTACTTTTTTGGCTCCTAAAATGTTTAATCCGTTAATTAAAGCCCCGGCGCTGGTTACAATAGGCGTGGGCGAATCGTTCTTAACCGTTTCTTCATGCAGGTTGGTTTCAGAAACGCAGTGGTAACCACGCCCCATGCTCATTATAGCCACAAGGCAGGCATAGCCCATAACGTCTACACGGGCATCGCTTAGTTCCTGGGCACATTTAAGGCTTTGGGCATCCATGGCTTCCAGTTCTTCCTTGGTTACTTTTTTCATGCGCATGCGGCTTGAATGAAAAGTAAAGCGCTCCGGCGCAATGGTTTCGCGCGAGCGAAGTAATGCCGGTATTTCGGTTTCCATAGTTATATTCGAACTTGGCACAATCTGGCCAATACGGTAGGTCTTTTTCATGATATTTAAAATTCCAAAGTTGGTTAAATTCCAAATAACAAATTTCAAATCACAAACGGTGCTACCCGTTTGCAATTTGAAATTTGTTATTTGGTGCTTGTTATTTGGTGCTTATTTCTTCTGAATCTACTATTGTGTTCCTTAGTGTACCAATGCCTTCTACGGTAGCTTCTACAACGTCGCCCGGCCACATCCACTCCTGCGGATTACGGCCTGCACCTACGCCGGCAGGGGTACCTGTAGCGATGATATCGCCTACGTTAAGCGTAAATACACTGCTTAGGTCATATATCAGGTCGTTAATGTTAAAAAGCATAAACTTAGTGTTAGAGTTTTGTTTCTCTACACCATTTACCGTAAGGCGAAGGTTCAGGTTGTGCGGGTCGGCTATCTCATCGCGGGTAACCAGTATGGGGCCCATTGGCGCAAAGGTATCCTGCCCTTTAGACACAATCCATTGCCCGGCACGGCGGCAATCGCGCGCACTGATGTCGTTAATAACCGTATAGCCATACACATAATCCATAGCCTGGTCTTTTAATATGTTTTTGCCCTGTTTACCAATAATTACAGCCAGTTCAACTTCATAATCAAGCTGCTGCGTTATTTTTTGGTTGTGGATGATATTGGTCTCGGTACCTGTTACAGCTGTGGGCGGCTTAGAAAAAATAACCGCCTGCTGTGGCAGCTCTTTTGCCGTATCCAGCGTGCGCGCCGATTCTGCCACGTGCTCTGTATAGTTTAGTCCTATGCCAAATATGTTTTTACGTGGCCTTGGTATGGGTG
>JAZKDS010000227.1:1053-6340 GCA_040387455.1 Bacteroidota bacterium | reverse complement strand
TTGTAGCGGTATTAAGCAAATGCACCGCATGGTTAATACCTTCAATGCCTAAGTCTATAAAATCAAGCATATTATCAGGCACATGGCTGTTTTTTATCTCTCCCAGCTTGTGGGCATCCACTATCATGTGTTCTTCTACAAAACCCAGGCGTTCCGGTGCGTGGTTTATCTTATAAGTAACTAATTTCATTGTATTTAGTTTGTTGTTGTATTGTATTTGAGATTTTCCGACTCCGCTATGCTACGCTCAAAATGACAAAGCGTCTTTCGATAGGCTCACGGTAAATGAAAACTGCTACCTGCTATCTGCTACCTGAAAACCTTCAGGGTGCGCCATTTCCTGGTACAAGCCCAGCGAAGTAATAACCGGCAGGTCGTTAAACGAAAACAGGCAGGCATCCTCAGTATCGCTCCCGTTTACGTGCTCGTGGTATGCCCATGATGGTACACAAAAAATATCGCGTTCTTTCCAATCAAAGCGCTTGCCGCCAATAATAGAATACCCATGCCCTTTGGCGCATTGGTACACAAAAGAACCCGTATGCCTGTGCGCCTGTGTATGCTCGCTTGGGCGTAATAATTGTATTGAGGCGCCCATAGTTTGCATTACATGGCCACCCGTAAGCGGGTTGGTATAATGCATCAGGATGCCATCATAAGGAGAGCCTTCGTTAACCTTAGCGGCCTCTAAAAGGGCAGGATATACCTGTTTCCACGAATATTTAAAAAGGGGGGAGTAGGGTTTATCCCATCCGTTATCAGCAGGTACAAGCCCAACCCCGCTATAGGTAAGTGGGGAATGGTTTACCGGAGATTCTAAAGGCTGCTTGCCATCAAAAACAGCATAGTCGTTGGCTTCTAAGGCATTTACAAGCGGAATATCCAGCCCGTCCTGCCAGATGCAGGTTTTGCCGCCGGCTTCTACACCGTGCTCATGCCAGGTGCTGTTTGGCGTTATTACAAAATCGTTGACTTCCAGCATTATCTTGTTGCCATCTACTACAGTATAGCCGCCTTCGCCCTCCATAATAAAGCGTAAAGCTGAAGCCTTATGCCTGTGCGCAGACGTGCTTTCGCCCGGGCGCGTAACCTGTATGCCTGTGTAGAGCCAGCCCACGGCAGCACTCACATCTCGGCGGTTATCATTAACCAGGTATACCACGCGGCGGCCCGCCTTTTCGGGCGTAACCAGCTCTGATGATTTTAGTACCAGCTCACGCAGGTCTTCATAGCGCCACAGCATCGGTATAGATGATGTGCGTGGCTCCCACGGCTCAATATCGTTGGCTACCGTCCATAAGGCGCCTGCACCAAGCGCTTCAAGTTCTTTATAATATGCCTCAAGCTCGGGGGTGTCCTGTACCCGTGCGCGGCCTAATACGCTGTCGTCAAATTTATTATCCATAATTCCGGTTGGTTGAATAGTGTTATTTGCAACGGAAGGCAAGGCTAATCCTCGCTGCCATCTATAAAAGTAATATTTTTTCGTGGTGCGGTATTTACGCGCAAATCAAATATATCAAAGCGGTTATAATGCCCCAGTATATCGTGCATTTGCTTGGGCTGTATGCATTTAGCCAGGTCGATATCGGCATATACAATACCCTCGTCATCAATAAGCGGTTCGCCTATAACAGCACCGTTTGGCCCTATAACCCCGCTAAATGCGCTGTTTTTTCGCGTAAGTAGCTCTTCGGCATTGGGCACATCTTCTTTCATGATATCTATAATCTCCTTAGTAATGGTAGAGCACGATACAATGGTAAACAGCTTACCTTCAAAAGAGTGCGCCGCCGCGCGTATTTTTATCGCCTCAGCCATATCATAATCGGGCGGGGCAACGGGCAGCGAAATATAATTGGCTATGTGTATCAGCTCGCCTTGGGTAAGCAGCGTAAAGCGAGCCAGGGTATTGGTATTCTCACCGCAGGCCAGCGTGCCAATAGGGCCAATCTCAGTATTATATACTTTTAATGATGAACCATCGCCACCGGTCCAGGTAAGCTTTTCGGCCCAGGTAGGTACCAATTTGCGGTGTTTGCCTACAAGGTTCCCTTTGTTATCAATAATGAGGTTGGTGTTGTATAATTCGCCAAAGCTTTGCCCGCGCTCGTTAACGCCTATTACCACATGGCAGTTGTTTTCTTTTGCGGCCTTGCAAATTTTGTCGGTTTCCGGGCCGGGAACTACAATAGAGTTAACATATAGTTTTTCATACCATTTGCTGCCCTGTACGGGTGTCATGATCCAGTTCCAGTAGGGGTAACCGGCCACAAACACCTCAGGAAACGCCACCAGCGAAGCGCCGTTTGAGGCAGCTTCAATAATTATGGCACAGGCTTTATCTACCGTGGCATCTACATTAAGAAAAACAGGGGAGGCCTGTACGGCAGCAGCCTTAAATTTTGGTAAATCCAACATATTGTATATTGTTTATTTTCAATTCTTCAAACATCTATTGTCTTATGTCTGTGGTCTTTTTTGCCTTATTTAGAATCTTAAATCAGGAATGACATATTGCTCTAGTTTTGCCCTCATTTCATCAGGAAACGGACTCGATTTTATTTCATCGCGGCCTTCACTGAACGCTACACGCACCAGCGACACTTCGCCTTCAAGGCACGTTGAGCCATCCTGGTGCTCAAATTTAAAGCCGCACGTCATAGAAGAAGAACCGAGTTTTTTTACCCAAAGGTATTTGGTAAGCACATCGCCCAGGCGGGCTGCTTTTTTAAACTGTATCTTTAAATCTACCGTAGGTATACCGCCGGTTTTATGTATGTTTTTAAACGGCATATCAAGCGCCTCATCATAAAAATCCTCTACAATATTGTTGAGCATTTCCAGAAAACGCGGGTAAAACACGATACCTGCAAAATCAACATGCTGAAAACGAACGGTCTCTTTTTTTATAAATGCTTTTTCCATTAGGCTTGTAGGGTGTTTTTTAGTTTAAAGCGTTGTATTTTTCCGGTCTCGGTTTTGGGCAATGCATCCATATAGCGTATTTCTCTTGGATATTTATAGGGTGCCGCCACGTTTTTAAACCAGTCCTGTATGGTTTTAGTCAGCTCATTACAAGCTTTATCTTTGTCTTTCAGTACAATGTAAGCGCAAACCAGCATGCCGCGGTTTTCATCGGGTAGGCCTATCACGGCACATTCGGCAATATCCTCATGGCATAACAGCACGCTTTCTACCTCAATGGCAGCAATGTTGTAGCCTGAAGATATAATCATATCGTCGCCGCGTGCCACAAACCAGTAATAGCCATCTTCATCTTTACGGAATATATCGCCCGTAATATTCCAGCCATTCTCTACATACTCCTTTTGCTTATCGGGGCTGTTAAGGTACTTGCAGCCTGTAATGCCACGCACCGCCAGGCGGCCGGGTGTACCATCTATAACCTCATTGCCTTTGCTGTCTACAATGCGGGCTTCATAACCGCGAACGGGCAGGCCTGTAGCGCCCTTGCGCATATTCTCTTCTGTAGATGATATAAAGATATGCAGTATTTCGGTTGAACCGATGCCGTCTATAATTTTTAATCCGGTAGCATCATACCAGTCTTCCCATACCTTTAGCGGAAGTGTTTCTCCGGCCGAGATGCATTTGCGTAACGATGAAATATCAAAATTTTTTACCTTGGTGGTTAAAACCCGGTAGGCCGTTGGGGCTGTAAAGCAAACGGTTACCTTATGCTCTGCAATGGCTTTGAGCAGCAGGTCGGGCGATGGTTTTTCTATTAAAAAGGTTGATGCACCGTAGTAAAACGGAAACAGCACCAGGCCGCCTAACCCAAAGGTAAAGCCCAATGGCGGGCTGCCTGTAAAAATATCATCGGGAGTAGGTTGTAACGAGTATTTAGGAAAAGCCTCGCAAATAAGCAGTATGTCTTTATGGTAATGCGATGTCATTTTGGGCTTACCGGTAGTGCCCGATGTAAACCCTATTATGGCTAAGGAATCTGATTTTGTAGGATGATTTTCAAACGTTTTGGGCTTGTTACCCATCAGGGTTTCCAGTTTTGAAACGTGTTGCCCGGAGCCGTCAAACGTAATGATGTGCTTAAGAAAGGGCGAATCTATCTCCTGTAACGCGTCTTCTAATGCATAATCACACAGTGCGTGCGATATTTCGGCGCATTCCACCATTACACTAAGTTCTTTTTCGCGTAATAGGGGCATGGTAGCCACCACTATTCCGCCTGCCTTTAGTATACCGAACCAGCAGGCTACATACATTGGGTTATTGGCCGAACGTATCAGTACACGGTTGCCTGTCACTAAACCCATTTCTTCACGCAGCACATGTGCTATTTGGTTAGCTTTTTCATACAGCTCCCTGAAGGTCCAGCTGCCCTCAAACGTGCGGATGGCAATGCTGCTGCCATTACCCTCTGCTATATGCCTGTCCAGTAATTTTTCTACACAATTAAGGTCTTCCGGAAACTCAAAATCAGGGTGCCCGGTAAAACAATCTGCCTGTAGTGAGGGATGGGGCAGGTGGCTGTGTGCAAAATTATCTTCGTAATGTTTCATTGCTGTAATGGGGTATTACTTTTTATGTGTTACCGGTTTTAATGCTTTTTTCATGCCTTCCACAGCCTTGCGCTCGCCGCCCTTGTACGGGTAAAAATGCGATGCCGCCGACATGTATTGCTGTGGTATGCCTACTGTGTTGAGGTCGTTAGCACGGTATTGCTCATAAGCCTGTGCGTTGCGCACAAAAGCAGTATCGAGCAGCAGCGTTGTGCCCAGGGCTACCAGGTCGGCACGGCCGTTTAAGAGTATGGTATTTATCTGGTCTATATCCTGGATGTACCCTGCGGTAATGGTAGGTATGTTTATGGTGTTGCGCACGGCATCGCTAAACGGTGTTTGCCACATGCGGCCCACAGCGGGTTGCTGGTGCGCTACAGTTAATCCGGTAGAAACATTAATAATATCGGCGCCTGCGGCTTTAAATGCTTCGGCAATGGCCAATACATCGGCTTCGGTAATGCCGCCTTCTGCCCAGTCGGATGCCGAAATACGCACGCTCATGGGCTTTTCCTGAGGGAAAACTTTACGCATGGCACTGAACGCCCTTAGCGGGAATTTAAGCCTGTTGGCAATGCTGCCGCCAAAGTCATCGGTACGCGTATTGGTTAACGGCGAAAGGAATGATGCCAGCAGGAAGCCGTGGTGCGCCTGCAACTCTATCATGTCAAAACCTGCGGCCTCGGCATTTTTAGCTGCGGTTACAAATTCGGCGGTCAGGGTATCCATATCCTCAACCGTTA
>JAZKDS010000227.1:0-1043 GCA_040387455.1 Bacteroidota bacterium | reverse complement strand
CCATTTTTTCTTTGAAGGGAAGGGGAGAAGCCGAAATCAGTTGCCAGGCATCATCCAATGGCTGGTTACCCTGCCACGGCATTTGCACGGCGCCTTTGCGGCCTGAGTGGCCTATTTGTACGGCTATTTTTGTAGCGCTGTTTTGGTGAATAAAATCGGTTACCCTTTTCCAGCCCGCCACCTGTTCATTACTATATATACCCGGGCAGCCTAAGGTTATCCTGCCGGTGGGCGATATGGCGGTGGCTTCGGTTATAATTAATCCTAAACCTCCCACAGCACGCGAGCCGTAATGCATAAGGTGCCAGTCAGCAACCAGCCCTTCTGTGGCCGAATATTGTTCCATGGGGCTCATTACAATGCGGTTGTCTACCACCATATCCCGTAAGGTAAAGGGTGTAAAAGCCGGCGATGTGCCCGGGTTACTGTTTATGTGTGTATTAAATTCAGCCACTACTTTTTGTGTGAACGATGCATCGCGCAACGCCATGTTTTCGAGCGTTACCTTTTTAGAGCGGGTCATTACGCTAAAGGCAAACTGCATAAACGGGTGCTGTATGTGCCTGTCCATGTGCTCAAACCAGTCGAGCGATACGTTAGCGGCGTGCTGTATTATTTCTACCCGGTTGCGGCGCAATTTTTCATAATGTTCAAAAACGGCGGGCACATCGGTTTTGTGTTTTATAATCGAGTCGGCCAGGGCAATGGCGCATTCCATGGCCAGCTTGGTGCCCGACCCGATAGAGTAGTGCGCTGTTGCCTTGGCATCGCCCAAAAGCACAATGTTATTATGGCTCCACTTTTGGTTTGTTACTGCAGGAAATTGCCTCCAGTGCGAACGGTTAGATATAAGGCCGTGGCCGTTGAGCTCTTCTTTAAATATTTCTGCTATTTTGCTTATCGTGTCTTCTTCATCCGTAACGCTAAATCCTGCTTTTTGCCAGGTTTCATCGGTGGTTTCAAATATCCAGGTGCTCATGCCTTCTTCATACTGGTAGGTGTGCGCCACAAACGTGCCGTAAGGCGTTGTCCTGAAAAAATAG
>JAZKDS010000226.1:340-1873 GCA_040387455.1 Bacteroidota bacterium | reverse complement strand
ACCTCAGTATCCCCGCCGATTAAGACTTACAATTATGAAAAGAGCATTAGCAAACTAAAAGATGAACTGACAGAGTTGAGTGATTCCAATAAAAACATCACATATCGAGTTACCGATATTACGGGAAATGCTGATGTTGGTTTTAAATACTACATGAGCGTTTTTATACAAGAAACTAATCGACAGCTTGAGTACCACTTTTTTTATGATAAGACAGACTATTGGTTTAAAAAGGATGAAATACAAATAGGGTTAGTATTTGCATACGATAAAACGCACAACATTGGGGGCTACAGCAGCGAAGCTAAGGGAGTGAACGCTCTTTTGCCGATATTTGAAAGTCAGGTTATTAATAAACTGCCAAAATAAAAAGCCCTGATATAATCAGAGCTTTTAAAATCAACGTAATCCTTAAATCCTACAAATCTTAGTTCAGACTAAAAGAATTTAAAACCAATACTCAATGCCCAAAGGTTTTGGCGCTGACCATAATTTTTGTTTACATCGGTAAGACCACCTTCGTAGCGTACATCGGCAGTGATAGCACCAATATCAACACCGGCACCCACTTGGTAGCCTAATGTGCTTTTTTGGTAGTTACCAAAATCGGCATAGGCTCCATTAAAATTGGCAGAGAAGTTCTGGCTTTGATCCATAATGTAGGAGTAAATTGGGCCACCCATAATACGGAAGTTAAAACTGTCATCGCCAATAGCCGTACCTAGCAAAAGCGGTACGTTTAAAGTAGTAAATTTAACATCGCCGCTATAGGTGGTATTGTTAGAAGTAGAGTTGAACTTGCCACCCTTGCTGCTTAAATACAATTCGGGTTGTAAATAAACCCCACTGCCTACACGGGCAAATAAACCGGCCTGATAACCGGCCACAGTTGATTCATCTAAATTATCGGTAGCGATTTTTGAAAAATTTACGCCACCCTTTACGCCTAAACTAAATTGTGCATTAGCGCTAATGCTTACAGCTAACAGTAATGCCGCACTTAATAAATACTTTTTCATAAATAGATATATTAGTTACTAAAAATATAGCCTTAAATATTGCCATACTTTGTAATAATAACAATTGCTATACCAATTTTTTAAAAATGCAAATCAGGTTATTTTTATATTTGCACAAAATATATAATTATGGCAGAGGTAACTATCAGTAACAAAGACTGGGAACGGGTAAAAATTAAGTTACAAAGAAAATATAATCATCTTACCGATCAGCAGTTAAATTACGCCGAAGGTCAGGAAGAGGCTTTAATAAATACCGTAATGCAGTTGGTTAACCGTAAACGCGAGTATGTTGTATTCACGTTAAAAAAAGCTTTGGTTAATATCGACAATAACAGACTGTAACATCTCTGTTAAGTGCCTTATTAATAAAGATCTATTTTTTGTATTTTTATTTTTCTAAGTTTATTTAAGTGGGTGTGATGAAAAAATATAAAAAGATCATTCTGTCGGCAGGGTTGCTGGCATTAGCTGTAGGCACATGGAGTTTTAAAGACGACCTTTTTCAGATATC
>JAZKDS010000226.1:0-330 GCA_040387455.1 Bacteroidota bacterium | reverse complement strand
ATATCAAAAAATCTGGAAGTGTTTGCGTCGCTATACAAAGAGGTAAACGTTAACTATGTTGACGATATTAACTCCGCAGAGATGCTTAAAACCGGTGCCGATGCCATGCTTAGTGGCCTTGATCCTTACACCGAATTTGTCCCTGAATCAGAAATTGAAGATTACAAACTGCATTATGTAAGCTCGCAATATGGCGGCATTGGCGCAAGCATTTTTTTGCGTGATAATAAAGTGTTCGTTTCAAGCGTATTTGAGGCAAACCCTGCTCAAAAGGCCGACGTTAGGGCCGGCGACCAGATAATTTCTATAAATGATGTCCCGCTTCAGGGT
>JAZKDS010000225.1:3391-11151 GCA_040387455.1 Bacteroidota bacterium | reverse complement strand
TTTGACCGGTAAGCGACCGCAACATATCACTCAAATAGTTGGGAGAAATATTGAGTTTTTCCGAAATATAATGAACAGTTGGGAGGCCCATTTCCTGAACTTTATTGCTATTAAAATAATCGGCCAGCAGGGTTTCCAAGCGGGCAACCACATCATTGTTAACCGTTTTTCGGGTAATAAATTGGCGGTTATAAAAACGGTTACCGTAATTAAGCAAAAGTTCTATTTGCGATATAATTACATCCTGGCTAAAATTGTCTATCCGCTCATTAAGTTCATCCTGAATATTGGCATACACACTTAAAATGGTTTCCTTTTCTTTTTCTGAAAGGTATAAACCCTCTGATGCCGTATAGGCAAAAAAGCCGTACTTCTTTATGTTTGTATTTAAGTTATAAGGCCTTATAAAATCTGGGTGAATGTGCAATGACATCCCGCTGTAGTCTGCCTCTTCATCCTGCATGCGCAATACCTGCCCCGGCGATACAAAAGACATCGCTCCTTCTTCAAAATCATAATAACCATGCCCATAGCGAAGCTTACCCGAGAAATTAGTTTTAAACGATATCTTGTAAAAATTTAAAATAATGCCCTGTTCAAAATCTTTTGGGTCAAACACTGCTTTGCCATAGTCTATAATACTTATAAGCGGGTGTGTGGCCTTAGGTAGCCCCATTGCCTTATGCAGCTCAGATAACGAATTGAATATTTTAGGCTGGTTTTTCATTACTACAAATTTACAAAATGTTCTACAGGTGCAATGTTCCAGCTTACGGTATTTTGATCTATCATACCATGCACCGGCAAATTGCCAAGCTCTTTCATAAGGCGGTGCATAGCGGCAGTGCCATCATGGGTAGTATCCCAAAACAGCATATCATACACTACATCTCTTTTTAACAGGAACATATGCCTCGACCTGAACCCTTTTTGGCGCTTCAAAAAATAGTCTACATCTTTATTGGCTTCAATAAACTGCTTCATGGTACAACCCTTAAGCTTAAAGGTAGTAATTTCTATTGCGTGGCTTTTCATTATGGTGATTTAAAAAGTAAACATTGCCTTAATATTTTCAAATTGTGCTTCTGCACCTCCCTGGGTGCGTTCTGCATATAAAGCTATGGCATCATTGCCCGCAATATATCTGAGCCGGCTTTTACCATCGGTAACCGCTTGGTAGGCAATTTGTGCTACATCTTCTACTTTTGTGTAGTTTGCCAGTTTTTCTGCACTATAGCCTTTGCTAACCTCAGCGGTTAACGCATTATATGCCTTATGTTGCCCAACTTCCATAGAGCGTATGGCAAAATCTGTCTGCATGCCACCGGGAGCCAGTATTTTTACCTGAATGCCAAATTGCGCCAGCTCATAAGCCAGGCTTTCAGAAAAACCATCTACGGCAAATTTGGTAGCACTGTATGCAGCGCATGTAGGAAATCCTAAAAGTCCGAAAGTAGAGGTTACGTTTAAAAAAACACCACTTTTATTTTGACGAAAATGAGCCGCAAAGGCTTTAGAGACTCTAATAACACCCAATAAGTTAGTTTGTACCTGACGCTCAATTTGCTCATCGCTCAATGCCTCTAGGGCTCCTATTAGCCCATAGCCGGCATTGTTCATTACGGCATCAACCGTATAGGTTTCGGTTACATTTTTAATGGTTCTATTAATCTGGTCAAGATTTGTAACATCTAACGGAAGCAGGATTACGCTATCAAGCTTGGTCAGTTCATTTTCTTTTTCGGGATTGCGCATGGTGGCAATAATCCGCCAGCCTTTGCTTTGAAATAAAAGCGCTGTGGCTTTACCTAACCCTGATGATGCTCCGGTAATAAAAATTGTCTTTTGCATTTTATATTGTTTTATAATTACAATGCAAAAATGCGCCGGAGCAGGAAAACCTATGTAGCCGTTTTGTAGTTTGTATTAGCCTAAATGACGATTAGCTATTTACAATTTTGTGCGAGTTTCCGTTTCACTTCAATATTGCCCAAACTCAATGACTTTTTCCAGTTTAAACACGCACTTTCATTATCATTTTTTAACTTATATACATTTCCTAAATTGGCATATATAAGAGGATAATCGGGCTTGATTTCAATGGATTTTTTGTAATCCGAGATAGCTTCTTCATATTTTCCGATTTTCATATAAGCAACACCCCTATTCATATGAGCTTCATTGTCATTTGGATTAAATTTAAGAGACTGTGAGTAATCAAAAATTACGTTTTGCTCTTTACCACCTATTACTTGTTGTGAATGTGCCCTGTTAAAATATGCCTCATTATCATTAGGGTTTTGTTCAATAGCTTTTGAATAATAATAGATTGCCTTTTCTAAGTTTCCTTGCTTTTCCTGGTAAACGCCTAAATTATAATAGTCGCTTCCTTCACAGCCTATTAGTAATGTTAGTGATAGAATTATAATTATTTTTTTCATATTCTTTTGCTAAATTGTAGATATTATAATCTTATGCTAAAATTCCTCCTCTGCTTCAAACGTCATAGTTTGATTGGTTACCGGGTGCACAAACTCAATATAAGCCGCGTGCAGGTGCAGCCTTTCGGCAGCGGTGCCATACAGGTCATCGCCCACAATGGGTGCGTTTAGCCCCAGCTCATGGGCTGCATGCATACGCAGCTGGTGTGTGCGGCCGGTAAGTGGCCAGAAGTGTACCTTGGTAGTATCTTCGTTCTTTTGGATAACCTTCCATTTTGTAATGGCTTTTTTGCCAAAATCAAAACATACCATTTGCCTTGGCCTGTCATCAATATCGCCACGCAGCGGCAGGCTTATCTCACCTTCCTCCTGGGCTAAAACTTTAGATAACAGTGCTACATAGCGTTTTGTTACCGTGCGTTTTAAAAACTGCCTCTGTATGTGCTTGTGGGCTTCTTTGGTTTTAGCCACTACTAACAGCCCCGAAGTAGCCATATCAAGACGGTGGATAATAAGTGGCTCCATATTGCCAAACGAATATTTAAGGCGCGTATAAACCGAATCGTTAATGGAAATACCGGGAACCGAAAGCAATTCGGCAGGCTTGTTTACCACTACAAAACTATCATCTTCATAAATAATTTCTAGAGCTTTGCCTTCTCCCATATTAATTAAAAGCGGATTATCATCTATTGCCATACCCTCCAGCATATGTTCAAGTATGGGCTTACATTTACCGGTACAGGCAGGATAAAACTGCTTGTGCCTGCGCACTTCAGATTTTGGAGGTGCACCCCACCAAAACTCTGCCATGGCAAGGGGTTTGTATCCCTGCAAAAAGGCATACTGCAAAAGCTTGGGGGTAGCACATTCTCCTGCAGCGGCAGGTGGCTTGCCAAAAACAGTATCGTTAAAAATGGCGTACAGGCTTTTGGTTTTACCTGCTGTATTTAAAAAAGTATACTGTTCAAAAAGCTGCTGCTGTAAAGCGCCTGACTTTTTTTTCCGCTCCGTTTTTAAAGCATCTATAGTATTATCAAACTGCGCCAGTTTTGTTTTAATATCGTTTAAGCTTTGCTCCCATGTAGTAACCAGCACATTAAACTGATGCTTATCGTGCAGGCTGTGCTTTATTAAATAAGCTTCAAGTGTGGCATAATGTTCTGCGCTTAAAACACTTTTTTGTTCCTGGCGCTGTTTTTTACGGCTCTGCTTATTTATTTTTAGTGTTGTTTTAAAAGCCTCAATTTCCTGAGAAGATGTGGCAGAAAGATCTTTATACTCCTGTTTTAGCTGTATGTAATTTTCATTCGATTCTATTTCCTTAACCCTATCGTTAATACTGTTTAATATGTATTGCTCTTTAAGGAAAAAGCTATTTTCTTCAAGCATATCAAACACCGGCGGAACAAACATAGGATGGTTGTTAGAGCCAGCCAGTTTTCCTGAAAAGGCAGCAAGATAGCCTAATTGGCCTTGGGTATCCTGAATAACCAGTACACCAAACATTTTACCTATAACAAGACCTTCCCTGTCTTTTTCGAGCCCAAAATTATGGTCAAGGTCAGCCTGCGTTTCTAAATAATGCTGTACCTCAGCCGCAGCAATTTGCGTAAGCGGATGCGGCTCATAAAAAAACGGAAATGTAAACCGCTGTGGTAATGCAATACCGGTTATAGTATTTTCAGAAAAACGGGCTATCCTGTTTGGGCTGCTACTCACGTGTGCTATATTTTTTTGCGAAAGTAAGGGTTATTATCTGACGGATAAAGGCCTGCACTAAAAAGTAAATTTTTTTAACGCATAGCCTGTATGCAAAACGCCCCGCATTACTGCGGGGCGTTATATTAATTACTAAGGTGCTTTAAAGCCTATCTCCATTTAACTACAGAAAAATCTTTATCAGACCCTATAAGAGGTATTCTTGATAGTGGTAAAACATTTCTGTCAGTAGCATACACCTCGATATTATCTGCAGATGTTATTGCCATACCCTTGCCCCATCGGAACGACGAATTTAAATAGCCTGTTCCCTTGGCTAAAAGTACTGTTAGGGCTGCACCAATAATAGGACTAAATATCATTATTGCAGCTATATAATATTGTAGGTTTGTAATAGAATCGCTCATTCCGGGTATAGTCATATCTCTTACCCCTAACCTGTTTACTGACTTATCTGCATCATTAATATTTAGTTTATAAAGATACATTTTGTTATAAGTACCGGCATCATCTGCATCAAAAGCAAACATGTAAATGCTACCGTCTTTTTGTGTTGCCAGTGCCAGGCCTGCGCCCGATATATCAAGGCTAAGCTGGCAAACCTCATCAAAATCAGTTGAGGCACCATCACCTAAAAGATTGGCTGATTGAGATTTGTAAATAGTTAATTGATTGCCGTTAATGCCTGCAACAATATATTTACCATCCGGGCCTATCTCTTTTGTCATAGCCACCCCATTAATGCCGGTATTCCTTTTTATGTTGCCAATAAGCTGCATTGGCTGGTTAACCTGTGTTTTCCTGATGTCATAAATTTGAATTTCAGAGTCTTTGCCTCCATCTGCAGTTTCCTGTATACCCATAGCTAAAAAGCTGCCGCAAGCCTGCTCGCCACCCGGATGATGCCATCCTTTATGAGCCGTTTCAAACGTGTTATTAATAGTAGACTGATCTCCATAGATTATTTTATCAGCAAGCATGTATTTACCATATTCTGTAGAGGCTACAGGGTCAAGGTTAGTATGCGAAAAAATAAGCTTGTCATTAAAAGCGGCCACACCTTTAAAATGAGATTCTGCAACACCGGTAATATAAGTAGGTGCATCATCACATTTATAATACACGCGGCTGCCGTTAGAAGAAACACTATTAAAGGTTCGTTCAACATCGTTTATAACTATGTTGGCAGGCGTAACAACATCTATATTGCAAGATTTTAAACCATAAACCGCCTGGTTTATATCTCCACCACAACTCTTGATATCTGCTAAAAGCCATGAACTTTCGTTTTGAAGCCTTACCGCCTTTTTAATACCGGCGCCATAATGCCCAGACATGTGGTCCCATACAGATGTACTGTTACCTATATCTATACCATTGCTGCCCGCTGTTGGGTTAGAAAAGGCAAAAAATACAGGGGCACCATTGGTTTTATACTGTGCCCAGCCAGAACAGCCCGCCATTGACCAATCTTTTTCATAGCATGTTATGCCTACCGTTTGCCCCGGATTAATTTTTTTTGGCCATGAATTGCCATCTGCTACCCTACCAGAGTCAAACCAGTCGTTTACATATTCAAATACCGAATCGGTATTGTTTGTAATGGTTACCTGTACTACGTGAATTTTGCTCATAATTAAAATTTTTAGTTGGTTATTACTATTTTATATGAGCAAAACTACATAGGCCTGATTACTTAGTTTTAGGGGTAAACACCTGTTTTTAATATACAATGTAAATATGTTTTATTAAATACAATATGCAAAAAATACCTAATTATAGGTATTGCCTGTGGCACCTAAAAAGTGTACTATTACATGTTAAAATAGTCTTAATTATTTTAGCCCGGAAATGTTAAAATTATCGTGGATTTCTGTATTTTTGTTAAACAAAGCTGTTAAACATGAAACTTTACTTTTATAATATACAGCCTGTTATGGCAAACGAAATTAAAAATGCATTACAGCATTACAACCATTCGTTACAGCTTACTATACCCTTGGGAATAATACTTTTTTATGCTGAAAATGACAGTATGGCTACACGTACCATGTTGCGGTCAGTACTGTTATCAAACAAGTTCCCAGTATTTATATTATCGGCAACGCCACAGGTAGCGGCAATGGCCTGGAAGGTAAATGCTGCCTATTATGTAGATATCTCTCAGCGGGAATGGGCTGCCGATTTAAGAAATGGTTTTACTGCCTTTTTATTTAAAAACACAGCCAATTATCATAAAAAAATAAGCATCCCCTCTCAAAAAAAGATTGATTTTATATATCCTGACCAGATTATATATTTAAAGGCAGACCGCAACTATACCGAAATTTATCTTGAAAATGACACCAAGCTTGTTATTGCCAAGAACCTTAGGGAGGTAGAAAAAATATTATCCGATTTTGATTTTATAGAACGCTTTGGCAAAAGCATAATAATAAACTTAAACACCATAAAAGCAATACAGGGCAAAGCCATTGAATTTAAAAATGGCCAAAAGCTCAACTTTCCTAAATACGGCAACAGCTTTGTTTATTTAAAAGAAAGGCTGATGTGGCAAACACCAAAAAAAATTACCGAATGGAACTTATTATTGGACGACAGGCCGGTGGGCCAGATGATGTAAAAGTACCTGATCAATATACCGATGTGGGCCGGAGGCATGCAAAAATCACGATTCAGGAAAATGATATATTACTGGAAGACCTTGACTCGGCAAATGGCACATTTGTAAATGGTGTTCAGGTACGCAAAAAACTTATAAGCGCATCAGATACTATTGCTTTAGGCGGTACAGATGGCTATAAGGTGGATGTAAATAGTATAATTGAGCATTACAATAAAGTTGCATTTTTAAACAAGACCGATTTTGCAGAAGAGTTTAATGCACTGCAAAAAACATACAGCGATTATTTTGTAGAACGCAACAGGCTAAAAAAACAAAGTGGCTTTAAGGCTTTTATACCGCGCATTGTTATTACCCTTGCAGGTATGGCCATAACCTTTGTTATACCTATGGACAGCAATATAAGATATGCAGTAATGACGGTTTTAGGCCTTGTGGGGGGTGCAAGTACTCTTATAAAAGGAGATGACCTTAAGCTGCAGGATGCGCTCGACTCATTGGCAGTAGAATATCAAAATAAATATTTATGCCCTAAATGCAAAAAAAAGCTTGGGCTAAATAATTCCTGGAAAATGATACAATCAGGCAAAGTGTGCCCCCAGCAATGTGGCGCCATATATACCCATGATAATTTTGTACAGTAACAATGGGGTTTTGTACAGTTTTTTAAAAGCATACTTAAAGTTTAAGCACCTTTACAACAGCAAAAAAAATAAAACATTATGGAAACATTGATTTCAGGACAGGATTCAAATAAACCTGCAAAAAAAGGTAACATCGTTTTAAAAAACCTTACTAAAGAGCAAAAGCAAAAACTTATGGCTGGCCAAATAGGCCTTGCCGCCCTGGCTGCTACAGCAGGAGCTTTTACACTTATGGGGTTTACATCTATAACGGGTGAAGAGCCAGATACGCAGGAAGCTACTGGTGAAGCTGCGGTTATATGTACCGAAGCCCCTTTTGCAACAACCGTT
>JAZKDS010000225.1:3033-3381 GCA_040387455.1 Bacteroidota bacterium | reverse complement strand
CATGAAGTGGGCCCAGGTGGCTTTTTTGAATACAACGGCAACCTGTATAATACGTATACTCAGGCTGAATGGGAAAACATGACACCGGAACAGCACCAGGAATACTGGCAATCTATAGATGATAATACTACGAGTATTACCGATATAGCACCCGAAGAAGCCTATACTATAAAAATAGATACACCTCTTGAACCAGCGGAACCGGAATATATACCTGAGCCTATAGATTCAGATCCTGTGGATCCTACAGACCCGACTGAGCCTATAGACCCATCTCCGGTAGATGATATTGTGCAGGTACTTGAAGTAGACTATTTAGGCGAATCGTATGATATGAACGAGGATGGC
>JAZKDS010000225.1:0-3023 GCA_040387455.1 Bacteroidota bacterium | reverse complement strand
GGCAATATTGATGTTATAGTAGTAGATGCCGATGGTAACGGAATAACCGATGTAATTTTTGACAGTGATTTTGACGGAATTGCCGATGCTATTGTATTTGATGTAGACCTTGAAGGTGGCATGACCGGTTATGAACAAGTAGAATCGCTTGATGGTATTGAGCTTATTATAAACGACCCTTATAGCGAAGATCAATCGGATAATATTTCAGGAAACGAATATGAAGTGGTTAGTGATGACAACCAGCCTGATTTACTTAGTGAAGATGACCTAAACCCGGGTGGGAGCACACAAGTGGCAGGTGGTGATGCCCCAAACTTTGAAAACGATTCTGATGTTACAGATTATGTTTAATATGTAAGCCATGAAAAAAATACCTATAGAATGCCCGCATTGCAAAAAACAGTATTCACTACAGTTTAACCCAATAAATCCACCGCAAAAACTTATACGTTTTACATGCACCGGATGTTCAAATAAATTAGTATTAAAACCCGTGAGCGCAGTAGCCGGAATATAATTAAACTATGCAGCCTGTAAAATTTAAAGTAAAATGCACCCATTGCCAGGAACCTAATATAGTAAGCGTTTCTGAAGAAATGCTTGGCAAAAACAGCCTGCGCAAGTGCACCCATTGCGGGGGTATGTTTCCTTTTATGGCTCCTACTAAAGAAAAAGTAGCTCAAATAATAGAGTCTAAACAAGTACCCGTGCCAGAACCACTCAAACCAGAGCCGGAAGAAGATGGTTTTAAAACCACCATAAACCCAAACTTTGGCCGCAGGGAAAAAATACTAAAGCTGGAATGCCACGCAAATGAATTTGGGCAAATGCAGCATTTTGAGGTTAGTCAGCCTTATATAAGTGTGGGCCGGCTAAGCTATGAACAAGGCTCTTACCGCGCAGATATAGCTGTAGAAACTACAGATGTATACATGTCTCGCAAGCATGGAGTATTTAAAAAGTATACCAATAATGATTTTACTGTAGCCGACCTGGGTAGTGCCAACGGTACTTTTTTAAACGATGTAAAACTACACCCCTCTGAAGAGCCTATTTTAAAAGACGGCGATGTAGTGCGCATGGGTAAAACCATTTTTACAGTTAAGATTATATAAAAACAACTACAACCAAACCAATGAACCAACAAAACTTCTTTAACCGCTACCGTTTTAACGTACGCACAGATAAGCTGGGCGGCGGCAGCTTTGGTACGGTATATAAAGCCTATGATACCGTACTTGATAAAGAGGTGGCTATAAAAGTAAGCGAAGTAAAGGTAATGGGCGGCAAAGAGTTTTCTCTTATGGATGAGTTTCGCGCTATAGAAAACCTCCCTCCACACCCCAATATTGCCAATTACGAAAAAGTATTTACGTTTGATATGCCCCAGGGCGTATATGATTATGCCATAATACAGTACTACCCACACGGTAACCTTAAAGACCTTATTAGCGAACGCAAATTATCTGAACCAGAAAAAATAAGCATTGCACGCCAGCTGCTTACCGGCCTGGCATTTTTGCACCAAAACCGTGTGGTGCACCGCGACCTTAAGCCAAGCAATATATTAATTCACATTAGGAACCGAGATAATGGCGAAGAGATTATCCCGAAGATTGCTGATTTTGGACTTTCTAAAATAGCCGAAGGTGGTAACAGCCGTTTTGATAACAGCTTTGGCGGCGGCACGCTGGAGTACAGCTCGCCTGAGCAGCTTATGGGGCGAGAGTTACGCTTTAATACCGATTTATGGGCCTATAGTGTAATTGTTTATGAGCTCTTTACAGGCAAACCGCTCTTTGCACCCCAAACACAGTCAACCGGCAGTGTGCAGCGCGAAAAAGAGATATATGACAACATACTGCATGCTGATATAACCAAAAAGCTGGAAGCCCTGCCCAATAAATGGAAAAAGGACATGCTGGCCTGCCTGGTTAAAGAGCCCGAAAACAGGGCAAAATCGGCAGCAGAGCTTTCTATAATTACCGATGACGGGCAGGAGATTGTAGTGCCGCAGGATATTATACCGCCTTCTGCCCCATTAAATGATGGAACAATAATCCATACTGCCTATGAGGGGCAAACGGTTATTGCTGAGCCTGAAGCAAATCAAGCTCTACAGCAAACGGCTAAAAAACCCATCTCAAAACCTCAATTTGCACCTGGAGTAAAACCCGCAGGCAAAAAGAAGAACAAAACTGTTTTTTTTGCTATTGGTGTTGGAATAATTGCATCGGCAATTGCCGGATGGTTCTTTACGCAAAACCCATCAGGTTCAGAGAATATAAAAACAGCCACCACTAAACCTGATTATACTTTTTACCTAAATCAAGGCGATAGCCTTGCCGAAGCTAACAATATTGAGGGGGCTAAGGGGGCTTACAATAAGGCACTTGCTCTTAAGGGTGGTGACACTGTTGTTGCCAACAGGCTATCAAGATTAGAAATACAAAATACTGTGGTGGGTCATGATAGTATTCCTAAAGATAAATCATTTGTTAAAGAGCAGAATGAATCTAATTTAAGTGTTGAAGAACAGTTAAAGAAAAAATTTCTTTATGTTAATGATGTTAATGGTAAAGCATATAAAGTTTACAGTAGTAAAGTGAGCAAATATGGTTTAGCAGATAAAAATGGCAATATGCTAACTCAGGTAAAATACGACTATATGGGCGATTTTAGCTACGGTGTTGCAACAATTAAGGTTAATGATAAATATGGTTTTTTAGACACAGATGGGCATGAAATCATCTCTCCAAAATATGCTATGGCAGGTTCTTTTAAAGAAGGGCTGGCTTGGGTAAAGCTTAATAATAAATACGGCTATGTCAATACTGCTGGCAAAATAATAATCCCTATTACTTATTATTCTGTATGGGATGTAAAAGACGGGTTATGTTGTGTTGCAATAGAAGAATATAAACACGGCTATTTAAACACGGCTGGAGAGGTGGTAATTCCGCTTAAATATAAGGCCGCACAATCCTTTCAAAATGGTTTGGGTTGTGTAAATTATAATG
>JAZKDS010000224.1:0-10487 GCA_040387455.1 Bacteroidota bacterium | reverse complement strand
ATCAAAACCCAGTTTAAGGTAACTGCCGTTTGCTGTAAAGTTTAGCTGTGCCTCATCTACCGTCATTTTAGTGTTGCCCACTTCGCCGGCAGCATATATTTTTTTTGTAAGCCTGTAATCTGCAACCAGCTCAATACCTTTAAAATCGTCATCATAAAATGAACGGCTTATGCGGTGCAAATCTGCCCCAATCCTAATACCATAACGCTCAACTTTAGGTTTTTGGCTTATAGTATCGGTATTTTTTTGTTGTGCAAACGCAGATGCCGAAGTCAGCGCCAGCAGGCTAAAAATATATTTTGATATGTACATCATTTTCGTCTTCTTCAACGGTTTCAAACTCGTCAACTATATTGGTTGTCATTACCTCAATGTCGTCAATCCACAGGTTTAAAGTACCAATGCTTGGTAGTGGATTTGGATTTGCATCCGTATCAGGATCAAGCGTAAAGGTAGCCCTATAGCCACATGCCCTTGATACATATTCCTGGTTAACAACATATTTAAACTCAAGGTAATCTAAATTTGGCCTTACGCCCGAAGTTAAAACCTCATTATAAATAAACCCCCATTTGGTAGAAAGCATATCTGTTTTTAACGGTACCCTTATTTTACTTACTGTACCCGGCCTTAGTGTATCAATACGGCCTTCGGCAAAATACTTAAGGTTAGTAACGTCTTTAGGCTGTGTACGGTTGCTACTGTTATAAAATTCTATAACAAGGCTTGGGGTTGTTAATGTACCATCGGCACATAAATCATCTTTCTCGCAGCTGCTTAAATAAAAAGCAACGGCAATGAGCACAACAATACAGGCACATAATCTTTTCATAGCGGGTGCTTATCTTTTTTCTAAAAGTACAACATTTTCCACGTGGTGTGTTTGCGGAAACATATCTACAGGGCGTACACGTGTTACTTTATATACCTCGTCCATCAGGGCAAGGTCTCGTGCTTGTGTGGCCGAATTACAGCTTACATACACCACCTTTTCCGGTGCAATGCGTAGTATTTGTTCTACTACATCCTTATGCATACCATCGCGCGGAGGATCGGTAATAATAACATCAGGGTGACCATGTGTATTAATAAAGTCGGCGTTAAACACATCTTTCATATCACCTACAAAAAACTCACAATTAGTAATATTATTGCGGCGTGCGTTTTCTTTAGCATCAGCAATAGCTTCGGGAACAGACTCCACTCCTATCACTTTTTTAGCTTTGCGCGATACAAACTGTGCAATGGTACCGGTACCGGTGTAAAGGTCATATACCAGCTCATTACCAGTAAGGCCTGCAAAATCGCGGGTTATACTATACAATTCATATGCCTGATCGCTATTGGTTTGGTAAAAAGACTTCGCGTTGATGCTAAAGGTAAGCCCTTCCATCTCTTCTAATATATAATCACGGCCTTTATATAAAATTATATTTTGGTCATATAAGGTATCATTAGCCTTTTGGTTAACTACATACTGTAATGATGTAATACCTGGAAAACTATGCGCCAGGAAATCCAGCAACATTTCGCGCTCCTTTTTATTATCATCAAAAAACTGAATCAATACCATTATTTCACCTGTACTTGCCGTGCGAAGCATAAGCGTGCGTAACAATCCGGTATGTTCGCGCGGATTAAAAAACGCAAGGTCATGCTTATTAGCAAAATCTCTTACAGCATTACGTATGGCATTACTTGGGTCTTCCTGAAGGTGACAATGTGTTATGTCAAGAATTTTATCCCACATGCGCGGTATATGGAAACCAAGTGCATTGCGGTTATCAATTTCTTCGCCGCTTTTAGACTCCTCTTCGGTAATCCAACGCGCGTTAGAAAATGAAAATTCCATTTTATTACGGTAATAAAACTGCTTTTCGCTGCCTTTAATAGGCTCAAATTCGGGCAATTCTACCTTACCTATACGTTTAAGGTGGTTGTACACCTCACGGTTTTTATAATATAACTGCTTTTCATACAGCATGTTTTGCCATTTACAGCCACCACAAGAGCCAAAATGCTGACATTGTGGTATAACCCTGTCGGCACTATATTCATGAAAATGAACGGCCTTGCCTTCATAATAAGCCTTACGCTTTTTAAACGTTTGTACATCAACTACATCGCCCGGTACAACATTAGGTATAAAAATAACCTTTCCGTCTGGCGCCTTAGCTACAGATACGCCTTTAGCACCGGCATCAAGCACATCTACATTAGTAAAAACAATTTTGTCTGTCGTTTTTCTTTTTCCCATGGCGCAAAAATAAGTTTTTAGTAGCAATAAACAGAAATATTTTTACGTCAAAACCCTTCCGTCAAATCAAACAAAAAAACTAATTTAGTATATTAGCCATAACCTAATCAGCACCTTATGCATAAAACTATTTTTTCCTCGCTATTTTTTATAATCTTTCTAAATACTGTAACGGCTCAAAAAGATATTCTTATTTCTGATAAAGAATATTTTAGGTGCGAAAACAAGTGGGTTGTGCTTCCTCAAAAAGAAGGTGAAACAAATTTTATGTATGGCTTTGTTTATCTTGACAGACAGGCTTTACATTAGAGTATGAAGGTACTTTTGAGATAAATTCGGAAGATGTTTATGTAGTAACGCCACGCGAAAAAACCAGTAGCCTAAAATACAGGATACCTAGCAATTATGCCCTATTGGCAATTATTCCTGATAGCCGTGTAAAAGAAATGAAATTACCGCTGTTGCCAGACTGGCTTTCTGTTTATCGGGAGGGAGAAAATGAAATTTCACAACTGGTAAGGCGGGGTTTTATTTATAATGATTTAGGTGCCAGCGATCTTGCCCTGCCTATTTTATTAGAAGCTTATAAAACAGACCCTCATTTTAAAAGCCTTGAATTTGAACTTGCCTTTGCTTATAATGCTCTTGAACAACCTGAAAAAGCAATTCATGTTTTAGAGTCTGCCTTAAAAAATGATCCTGAAAACTCATTGTTTTACAGAGAGCTTGGCTATTCATACAAACATTTAAAAAATACCGACAAAGCTGAAAGCATCTATAATAAAGGAATTAGTATTTCTAAAAATGATACAGAAAAGGCCGAAATGGCATTTAATATGGCCGGGATGTATTATGAAGGTAAAAACAAAAAGAAATTTGATGAATGGGCTGTAATTGTAAAGAAATATGCTGAAAAAGACTCTGTATATTTGCAGTACTTAACCAAGATGGAAACATCATTAAAATAAGAACATGCCAAAGTACCTTGCCCTTTTTCGCGCCGTAAATGTAAGCGGTCACAACATCATTAAAATGGAACATCTCCGTAAGCTTATGGAGGCTGAGGGCTATAAAAACGTAGCCACCTACATACAGAGTGGTAATGTGGTTTTTGAAACTCCCGAAACTGATAAAGCAAAGATAAAACGCGATATGGAGGTACTTTTGTACCGCGAATATGGGCACGATGTGTTTAACTTTATACTTGATGAAGCTGAATTGCAAAAGGCTGTTGATAACAACCCGTATACAGTGCCCGAGCCTGAGCCATCGGGTATGAAAAAGTATTTTGTGGTTTTTCTTTCTGCCGATGCTACTCCACAGGGTAACGACCAGATAAAAAAATTTAACCGTAGCGATGATGAGTTTAAAACCATAGGCAATATATTATACCTTAAGCTTTCGCAAAGCGCCGCCGATTCTAAGTTCAACAGTTCTTTTATTGAAGGGAAACTGGGAGTGAAATCTACCACACGCAATTGGAATACCACACTTAATCTTTTGGAAATGCTAAAGGGATAATTAAAGTCTGCCGTTAATTTTGTTTTATATCTTTACAGAGATAATTTATCTTATGAAAAAACTGTTCTACATATTGTTGCTTGCCCCTGCCCTGCTGGCGGCCCAGGAAATTGCCGTACTTAAATACAGTGGAGGCGGCGACTGGTATGGCAACCCAACCTCTTTGCCCAACCTGGCAAAGTTTTGCAACCAAAACATTAATACAAAGCTTAATATTAAGACCTCTACAGTTGAGGCCGGCAGTGCCGATTTGTTTTCTTATGCTTTTGTGCACATGACGGGTCATGGAAATGTAGTGTTTAGTGATAACGATATTACCAACCTGCGCAATTATCTTACATCGGGCGGTTTTTTGCACATAGATGATAACTATGGTATGGACCAGTACATTAGGCGTGAAATAAAAAAGATTTTCCCAGATAAAGAACTGGCTTTAGTGCCGGTTAGCCATGAAATATTTAAAGGCCCGTTTGCTTTTCCGCAGGGAATGCCCAAAATACATGAGCACGATAATAAAGCACCACAAGCGTGGGGTATTTTTAGTGAAGGCAGGCTGGTATTACTTTACACCCTTGAAACCGACTTAGGAGATGGATGGGAAGATGCCGAAGTGCACAACGACCCGCTGGAAGTGCGTACAAAAGCACTTAAAATGGGGGCAAATATCCTGAATTACGCCTTTAAGAACTAAGTTTAAAACGCTAACTGTCAAATTTTTTTCGCCATTTCAATAACCTCAAGGTTTTGAATTTTATTGCCATCTATCTCAAAACGCAGCATGGTGCGCACCTGCTGAAAACCGTGTGTACCTGCAGCTCCGGGGTTCATATGCAGTAAGCCCAGCTTGGCATCGGGCATTACTTTTAAAATATGGCTGTGCCCGCAAATAAACAATTTGGGCGGGTTTAGCATCAAATCCTGCTTTATTGCCGGGCTATATTTCCCGGGATAGCCACCTATATGCGTTATCAGCACATCTACCCCTTCGCACATAAAACGGTTGTTTAAAGGAAACTCCATGCGCGCCTTATTATCATCTATATTACCATATACAGCACGCAGGGGTTTAAGCTTCTTAATAGTGTCTGTTACAACTAAATCGCCTATATCACCTGCATGCCAAACCTCGTCGGTCAATTGTACATACTTAAGTATTTTATCATCAATATAGCTGTGGGTATCGCTAAGCAGCAGGATTTTTTTCATAAATAAGAAGCAAAGTTGCAAAGAGGCAAAGGTACAAAGTTTATTATCTGGATATTTACAAGGCCTTTGCTTCTTTGCTACTTTGCCACTTTCTCCTACCTTTGCACCACCATGAGATACTTCATTGAATTTGCCTATAACGGAAAAAATTACTGCGGATGGCAATACCAGCCGCACAGCCCATCGGTACAGGAAACACTTAACAAAGCGCTTTCTATACTGTTGCGCAAAGAGATAGACGTTCTGGGCGCAGGCCGCACCGATACCGGTGTACATGCCCGCCAAATGTTTGCTCACTTTGATTATGAAGGGGTTATAGATGTCGAAGAACTTACAAAACGGCTAAATGCCTTTTTACCTAAAGACATTGTTATATACCGTTTTATACCTTTGCATGACGATGCCCATGCACGTTTCGACGCTACAAGCCGCACTTACGAATACCATATTCATACGTTTAAAGACGCATTTGATAGCGAAGGCAGCTGGTATAATTTCCATCTTTTGGATGTGGATAAAATGAACGAAGCTGCTAAAATACTATTTGAATATATTGATTTTAAATGCTTTAGCAAAACCCACACCGATGTTAAAACCTTTAACTGCAAAATAACCGAAGCCCACTGGCAACAAAACGGCACCCATTTAGTATTTACAGTAACAGCCGACCGTTTTTTGCGCAACATGGTGCGCGCTATTGTGGGCACGCTGGTAAATGTTGGCCTTGGTAAAATGAACCTGCTGGATTTCAGGCAGGTAATAGAAAGTCGAGACCGCAGTGCCGCCGGATTTTCGGTTCCGGCACACGGGCTTTATCTTACTAAGGTAAAATATCCGTATCTTTGAAGCATATTATGAAAGCCATCAAGAATCCTAAAAATAAAAATGTATCATCGTTAAAAAAGGTGATGCAATTCTCAAAACCCTACCGTACACGCTTAGTGTGGGTTATAATTTTTGCAGTAGGAATAGCTATTTTTGCAGCTGCCAGGCCCTTTTTACTGGCCGATACCGTTAATACTTACCTTAAAAATAAAGATAGCGAAGGCCTGCTGTTTTACGTATGCCTTATGGCTGCTATGCTGGTATTTGAGGTGGCGAGCCAATTCTATTTTGTGTACTGGGCCAACTGGTTAGGTCAGGATATTGTAAAAGACATACGCGAAAAACTATATGCACACATCAACAGTTTCAGGATGAAATTCTTTGATAATGAACCTGTTGGCAGGTTGGTAACACGTACGGTTTCTGATATTGAAAATATAGGCAAAATATTTAGTCAGGGCCTGTTCATGATTATATCAGACCTGCTTAAAATGCTGGTAATCTTGGGTATAATGTTCTACATGAACTGGAAACTCACGTTAGTTGTTATGATGGCCATGCCTTTTATAGTAGTCGCTACACGCATCTTCCAGAAGAAGATGAAAGGCGCTTTTGAAGAGGTGCGCGCACAGGTGGCTAACCTTAGTACCTTTGTGCAGGAACGCCTTACAGGCATGAAAATAGTGCAGCTTTTTAATCGAGAAGATATTGAATATCAAAAGTTTAAAGAGATAAACAAGAAGCATAACGATGCCTGGAAAAAGAACATTTTATACAACTCCATCTTCTTCCCTATTGCCGATATCATCTCATCGTTAACGCTGGGCATGGTTATATGGTATGGCGGTATAGATATTGTGGGTCACGGTAACATTACCACACAGGGCGATTTATTTGCTTACATCGTGTTTATCCCTATGTTATTCAACCCGTTACGTCAAATTGCAGATAAGTTTAACGAGATGCAGATGGGCATTGTAGCCAGCGACCGTGTTTTTGAACTTATTGATTTGCAGAGTTTTAAACAAAATAACGGCACCCTGCCGGCATGGCACTTTAAAGGGGAGCTGTATTTTGAAGATGTTCGCTTTAGTTATATTGATAATGAGGAAGTTATAAAAGGAATTACCCTTAAGGTAGATGCCGGGCAAACCATTGCCATTGTGGGCGCTACCGGTGCCGGAAAGAGCACCATCATTAACCTGCTGAATCGTTTTTATGAGATTGACAGCGGTAAAATATCTATAGATAATACTGATATTGAGAAATTTACGCTCGAAACCCTGCGCCGCCAGATCGCAGTAGTGCTTCAGGACGTGTTCTTGTTTGCCGATACTATTGTTAACAATATTACCCTAAACAATCCTGCCATAACCCGCGAGGAAGTTATAGCTGCAGCGCAAGCCATTGGAGTTCATGACTTTATAATGAATTTACCGGGCGGATACGACTACAATGTTAAGGAGCGTGGTGTTATGCTTTCCAGCGGCCAGCGTCAGCTCATAGCCTTCCTAAGGGCTTATGTAAGCAACCCGGCAATACTAATTTTAGACGAGGCAACATCTTCAATAGATACTTACAGTGAAGAGCTTATACGTACTGCAACAGAGGCTGTTACACAAGGCAGGACATCTATAGTTATTGCCCACAGGCTGGCTACGGTGGTTAATGCGGATAAGATTATTGTAATGGATAAAGGCAAAATTGTAGAAGAAGGCACCCACTACGAATTGATTAACCGTGCAGAGGGTTACTACAAAAACCTGTACTATTCTCAATTTGCCGTTGAGGCTGAAGAATAGTTTTAAAAGTAAGAAATAGCCTTCATTTCATCATCCAAAAGTGGCTAATATTTCACTTTCGGAGTTTGAAATTGAGTTATAAAAATCGATAATAAAAAATAAAAAAATACCCCGAAATTACTTTTCGGGATGTTTTTTTTTAGTCTGGCGTTGGATTATATATTTTACCATCTCGGAACCTGTAACCGAAAAAAAATTACGATATATCGTAATTTTATCGAAACAAGTTTTTTATCGTTTGGTTTACCTATATGGAAGATTTTTCAATCTTTCATATTTTCGATCTCCAAAACATTTCCCCATTCACAAATTAATCCTTAAATTCGTATCGCAAATTTTAACGAGAAATATACAAGCTAATGAAATTCGATATTATTGTTTTAGGCAGCGGCCCGGGCGGTTATGTAACAGCCATAAGGGCTTCGCAGTTAGGTTTTAAAGTAGCCATTGTAGAGAAGGAAAACCTTGGCGGCATTTGCCTTAACTGGGGCTGTATCCCTACTAAAGCGCTGCTTAAAAGCGCGCAGGTTTTTGATTACCTTAAACATGCGGCAGACTACGGCCTTACCGTAAAAGAGTTTGATAAGGATTTTAGCGCCGTGGTGCAACGCAGCCGTAATGTAGCCGGAGACATGAGCAAAGGCGTACAGTTCCTTATGAAAAAAAATAAGATTGAAGTAATTTATGGTACCGGTAAAGTTAAACCGGGCAAAAAAATAGACGTTACCGATAAAGATGGTGTCGTGACCGAACTTAGTGCCGACCACATTATTATTGCAACGGGTGCACGCAGCCGCGAGCTGCCTAACCTGCCTCAGGATGGTAAAAAAGTAATAGGCTACCGCCAGGCTATGGTATTGCCAGAGCAGCCTAAAAGCATGATTGTAGTAGGTTCTGGCGCTATAGGCGTTGAGTTTGCTCACTTTTATAACGCAATGGGCACACAGGTAACTATAGTTGAGTTTATGCCAAACGTGGTTCCGGTGGAAGACGAAGATGTATCAAAGCAATTTGAGCGCTCGCTTAAAAAAGCAGGCATCACCGTTATGACAAATGCTTCGGTTGAAAAAGTTGATACTACCGGGAACGGTGTAAAAGCTACCGTTAAAACGGCTAAAGGCGAAGAAATACTTGAGGCTGATATCCTTTTATCTGCTGTAGGTATCAAATCTAACATAGAAAACATAGGCCTTGAAGAAGTGGGTATTGCTACCGACCGCGATAAGGTTTTGGTTAATAAATTTTACCAGACAAACATACCGGGTTATTACGCCATTGGCGATATAGTTCCGGGACAGGCGCTTGCTCACGTGGCATCGGCCGAAGGTATACTTTGTGTAGAAAAAATTGCAGGCCTGCACGTAGAGCCGCTTGATTATGGCAACATACCGGGCTGTACCTATGCTACACCTGAAATTGCCTCTGTAGGTCTTACCGAAAAAGCAGCCAAAGAAAAAGGTTACGAAATTAAAGTAGGTAAATTCCCGTTCACAGCATCGGGCAAGGCAAAAGCATCGGGCACGCCGGATGGTTTTGTAAAAGTAATTTTTGATGCTAAATATGGCGAATGGTTAGGCTGCCACATGATAGGTGCTGGCGTTACCGATATGATTGCCGAGGCTGTTGTAGCCCGCAGGCTCGAAACTACCGGCCATGACATCATCAAGACCGTTCACCCTCACCCTACCATGAGCGAAGCCATTATGGAAGCTGCCGCTGCTGCCTATGGCGAGGTTATTCATATCTAATTGAAGATTTAAAGATTTATACACAACGTTTGCCATTCCGACGAAGGAGGATTTCAAACCGTAATAAATCAAACACAAATACTAAAATCCGCCCTGATAATCCGGGGCGGATTTTTTATATTTATTCACACAATACTAAAAAACGGTCCTTCGCCAGTTCCTCCTACTATTTAAAAAGTACCTAAAAAAATTCTTTCGTCATCATTTGCGCGTCCTGGCTGTAAATAAGCAGATCCGGTAATTTCTGCGGGAATTTTATATACTAAATTTGTTGTTTTTGTAGTTAATGGGTTAATTTGTTCTAACATAACACCATACCCCTCAGATATTATTACTTCTGATTTATCAAACTCATAATCTTTTCCATTATAATTTATCCAGACAGATCCGTCAGTAATCATCCTGCTTTCAGCATCCGTATTTTTAAATGTTGTATTAATTATAAGATACTTTATATCCTGCTCAGGTTTTAAATCTGAATACTGATTGCCTGTATTTACTTTATCCTGGATATCAATTTTATTGACAACTATATCAAAATAATCTGTTTTCAAAACCTGCCCAATTGATATTCTGCTATCTGTACTTTCTTGATTTACTGTTGTAGGCTCGTTAGATGTATCTTTATCTTTATCACCTCCAATAATAGCTATAAACAATATTAAAATAATAAATGTCCATATAACTTTTGCTACGGTTTTAATAGAACTATTTTTCCATAAACCGTAAATACCTACAGGAAACAGTACAATACACAAAAACACTAACAACCCTTTTTTCTCATACCATGGTCCTGAACTGGTTTGAACTGGTTTCGTTTTAACAGCCTCATTAATTTTCAAATTATCAATTTCATTTTGAGACATTTGTGTTAGTTTTGCAATGGAGTCAAATATTTTTACCAAATGTTCATTAGCTTTTGTAACCTCATGCGATTGATCAAAACTGCCCATTTTGCGCCTAACTTCTACTGTAATTTCAGTTTTATTTTCAGATTGTAATCCGTCTCTTGAAATGGTTGTATTGGTTGCAATTACACCAGCAATTTGAGTCGTTTTTACAATATCAATAATATCCAGTAATTGCTCGTCTGTAAGATCAGGAGCAATTTTTAAAAGAATTGGTTTT
>JAZKDS010000223.1:899-2749 GCA_040387455.1 Bacteroidota bacterium | reverse complement strand
GCTGCCCAAAGAAACCAGTTACCAGGAACGCAGGATATGCCTTACACCCGATGCCGTGAGCTCGCTCGTGGCACATGGGCACAGGGTGCTTATTGAAGCCGGAGCAGGCCTTAATGCCAGTTATACCGATAAAGAATATAGCGATGCCGGAGCAGAGATAACACACGACCCTAAAAAGGTTTTTAGCTGCCCCATGATATTAAAGGTAGAGCCACCCAGCCCTGCTGAAATTGACATGATGAACCCGGGTACGTTACTCATATCTGCCATACAGTTAAAAACACAACGCAAAGAGTTTTTTGAGGCCCTGCAGGCCAAAAAAATAACCGGACTGGCCTTTGAGTTTATAAAAGACCCTGATGGATCCTACCCCGCTGTAAAATCGTTAAGCGAAATTGCAGGTACGGCTTCGGTGCTTATAGCTGCAGAATTAATGATAAGCCAAAAGTTAGGCAAAGGCCTGCTTTTTGGCAATATAACAGGCGTACCTCCTACAGAGATTGTAATACTGGGTGCAGGTACCGCTGCCGAGTTTGCAGCAAAAACCGCCTTGGGCCTTGGTGCCAGCGTTAAAGTATTTGATAACTCTATCAACAAACTACGCAGACTGCAAAACAACCTTAACCAACGTATATTTACCAGTACCATACAGGAAAAAGCCCTGCAAAAAGCCCTTATGCGCTGCGATGTTGCCATAGGCGCCATGCGCGGCAAAGACCGCAGTCCTGTAATAGTATCTGAAACTATGGTAGAACGCATGAAGCGTGGCGCAGTAATTATAGATGTGTCTATAGATACTGGTGGCTGTTTTGAAACCAGCGAGGTTACAACACATGAAAAGCCTACGTTTGTAAAACATAATGTTACACACTACTGCGTGCCTAACATCCCTTCAAGATACAGCAAAACAGCATCATTATCCATCAGTAACATCATAAGCCCGTTCCTGTTGCAAATAGCAGATGATGGCGGTATAGAGAGTGCCATACGCTGTACTCCCGGCCTTAAACACGGCATTTACTGCTACCACGGCCGCCTTACTAACCGCAGCATTGCTGAATGGTTTGACATGGATGATACCGATATAAATTTGATTGTGTTTTAAAAGGTAAATACCAAAATTTGCATGAAAAACCTCCTCCTCCTTGCTTCTGCATTATATAGTTTTATGGTGCACGCACAAAATGACCTACCCAACCGCGAAGCTTTTACATTAAAACTCGCTGTTAACAACGAGCAATTTTATGAAGAGAACATAGACAAAACACCTTATTTTGTAACAGATAAAGTACTCCAGATATTTCCGGGAGAAAAACTGTTTATAGAAACAGTGATTAAAGCTGATACCATTGCTTCTATGAAAGTGGTTAAAGAAATTAAATTTCCTGAGCGAACCATTACCCTCGATTTTAAACAGGAAACCGATGGTAACACACATAGGCGTATGCAACTTGAGGTCGAAAATCCGTTTGACCAGCATTTAAGCTACAGTGCAAATATGTTTATAGTAGGTCGTAACGAATGGGTCTACACAAGCATCATCCCCGTATTTCCTAAAATATCAGGAATAGAAATGTGGAATAATGTTATTATTAGCCTTGCGCTGTACGACTGGCATTTTGAAAAGCATAAATAGTATTCAATCACAACTTCTACTAAATTTATTATAAAATTAAAATATAATAACAGTAAAAATAAAAACTATCTGTAATTTTAACATGTAAATTCAGTATATGTTAGTAGACAAACGCCTCCCCTTTAGTTATATTTTTGGTACAATTAAAAATGAAATGCTTTATGTTTTTATATTAGGTATTGTAATACATTACTTTACCGAAGAATTTTTAAAT
>JAZKDS010000223.1:0-889 GCA_040387455.1 Bacteroidota bacterium | reverse complement strand
CATGGCCACGTTTTTAGGTACGGGTATATCAGTATTACTATCGTTTAAAATGAGCCAGAGCTATGACCGCTGGTGGGAAGCCCGAAAAATTTGGGGCGCTATAGTTAACGATTCGCGCAGCTTTGTACTGCAATTACAGGCGTTTCTTAAAAACCCTGCTGTTAATCCGCAAATAAAAACCATGGCTTACAGGCAAATTGCCTGGAATTATGTTTTGGGCCGCTCACTGCGCGGGTTAGAGCCCATGGAAGACTGCGACAGGCTGCTTAGCGACGCAGATCTTGCCGACCTTAAAAGACACAACAACAAAGCACTGGGTATTTTACAGCTAAACGTGCACCAAATTAGCGAATTAAGGCAACAAGGAGAAATATCTGATTTTACACACGTGCAGTTCAATAATATATTTATACGCTTTTCAGATAATATGGGCATGGCCGAAAGGATAAACAACACCGTTTTCCCTACTACTTACAGGATATACCTGCACTTTACCATTTACCTGTTTGTGGTTATACTCTCTATAGGTCTTAAGGGCGTGCTTATTTATTATGAAATTCCGTTGCTTATGCTGCTGTCAATGGTGTTTTTTTTATTAGAAAAAACGGCCTATCACCTTCAGGATCCCTTCCGCAACCGCCCCAGCGATACTAATGTAACCACCATTGCCCGCAGTATTGAGATAAACATCCGCCAGCTTTTACATGAAGATGTAGTTCCGGCACCTATAGAAAGAGATAGTTTTTACAGTATGTAATTCAATGCAGAAAATCCTTGTATATTGCAAAATTTTCATCATCAAAACATACAAACGTAACCTGTTCAATACTGTTATTTTATTTTTTAAATTAGAAATACCAAGGTATTACTCTGTGCACTCAAAACATTC
>JAZKDS010000222.1:19443-25726 GCA_040387455.1 Bacteroidota bacterium | reverse complement strand
CAAGACATTTGTGGCATTTTAGCAAAACGTCCATACAAAAACTTTTTGCGGCACAGCACATGGATCTGGTAAAAATTAAACCCATGAAATTTGACAGCTTTTATGTAAGCCTGCTTTCAGAAAAGTACAAAACCGGAAAAATGAACTTTGTTGCCGGTTTTTGGCGCGGATTGAAGTCTAACCTTAAAGGGGCTCAAAATGGGGAGTATTCATCGCATATTTATGTGTTAAAAAAAGCTAAAAATTAAAATAAGCGCATTTGTGGGTGTTTCACAAGGAACAATGAGGCTTTTATTGCCGATTTTTAGAAAAGCGCTTAAATCGCTTTATTCAAAGCCAGTTTTGATATGCATAATTTATAATATGGACGCCTTGCCAATACTGGAAGCCAATGAGAAACCTTATACATCTAAAATGTGCCGTTTTTATCGCCTTAAGGATGTTGAATATTTTTTTGGCACAAGTAAAATATAGTTACCCTGAGTTTGTCAAAGGCCTTCATTTGTAAATAAAAAAATAATCTGTAATCAATATAAAATTTTCTATTTTTACCGAAATTTTAAAACCTCTAAATAACCAGAATGAAAAAAATAGTAGTTATAGCAGCTGTGGCCCTTGCCATGTTTTCATGCAATAAGGAGCAAGCCCCATCTGCAGCAGGATTTAAAAGCGCTTATGTAGATACTGCCGTGCTTGTAGAAAAATCTGACGAAATGAAAGACCTTCGCGATAAAGCTAAGGTTAAGGAAGAAGAAATGGGCAGGGTACTGCGCGAAGAAGCAAGGCAACTGCAAATGGATGCCGCTGGCTTTGAACAGGAGGCGCGCGCTAAAGGTCAGCAGTGGGCACAGCTACGTGGCCAGCAATTGCAGGAAAGAGAGCGTAACCTTACGGTTAAGCAACAGCAATTTCAAAAAGACTTTAGTGATGAATTTGGCGTTAAACAAGATACAATGGTAAGCCAGATTAAAAAGCTTATACAGGATTATGGCAAGAAAAAAGGCTATGATTATGTATTTAATACCAGCGAAGCTTCTACAATACTATATTCTAAAGATGGCTATAATATTACAGAGGAGATACTTAAGCAAATGAACGATAAGTATAAGGCTGACAAACCTGCCGAGCCTGCCAAAACAGAGGCGCCAGCAGCAGCCCCTGCTAAAAAATAATCAAATGCCCCGCACGCCGGGGCATTTTTTTGTAATACCTTTACCTTTGTAAGAAAAAAATACTATATTTAGCAATAATTTTCCCTTTCAATGCAAGACCTTTCAGCGGCCGCGCAATATGCATTGCGTTTTATAAACCAGACTAACAGGTCAGTATTTCTAACCGGTAAAGCCGGTACGGGCAAAACAACGCTGCTTAAAGAAATTATACGTACCACGCATAAAAATGTGGTGGTTGTGGCGCCTACGGGCATTGCTGCGCTAAATGCGGGTGGTGTTACCATTCACAGCATGTTTCAGCTGCCTTTTGGAGGTTTTTTGCCCACAACGGGTCAGCCTCCGCACCTGTCTGACTATGTGCGGTTTGAAACTAAAGACAGCTTGCGCCGCCATTTTGTAATGCGTGGCGAAAAAAAGGCCGTAATCCAGAACATGGAACTCCTGGTTATAGATGAGGTGAGTATGCTGCGCGCCGACTTACTGGATGCCATAGATTTTATGCTGCGAAGTATCCGCCAGCGCAATATGCCGTTTGGTGGCGTGCAGCTGCTCTACATAGGCGACCTTTTGCAGCTGCCACCCGTGGTTAAAAATGAAGAATGGGCCGTTTTACAGCAGTTTTACAGGGGTAAATTTTTCTTTCACAGCCATGTGGTGCAGGAGGCTCCGCCGGTATACATTGAACTCGATAAAATTTACCGCCAAACCGATGAGCGCTTTATTAACGTGCTTAATAATTTAAGGAACAACATTATAACTAATGATGACCTTACCGTTTTAAATGAGTTTGTAAACCCTGGTTTTGAGCTTAAAGACCATCCCGGGTATATAACCCTTACTACACACAACGCCAAGGCCGATGCCATGAACGCTACGGCGCTTCAGGAGCTTAAAGCCAAAGAACAGGTGTACCTGCCTGATTTGGTTGATGATTTTCCGGAGAAAATTTATCCGGTAGAACAGGCGTTAAAGCTAAAAGTAGGGGCACAGGTAATGTTTATTAAAAACGACCTTTCGCCTGAGAAGAAATACTTTAACGGCAAGATAGGCATCATCAAATCGCTTAGTAAAGACGAAATTTTGGTGCATTTCCCTGAAGAAAACCTAACCATTGAAGCCGAACGGTATGAGTGGCAAAATGTTAAGTATACCGTAGACGATATAACCAAAGAAATTAAAGAAGAGGTGCTGGGCACTTTTGTACACTATCCGCTGCGCCTGGCGTGGGCCATAACCGTGCACAAGAGCCAGGGATTGACGTTTGACAAAGCCGTGCTTGATGTGTCGCAGGTTTTTATGCCAGGACAGGCCTATGTTGCCCTGAGCCGTTTGCGTTCGTTAGAGGGGCTTATTTTGCTTTCTCCAATGCGTATGAACGGTATAAGCAATGATGCTGATGTAATGGATTATGCACAGGGCAGGGCAGGGACCGATGAGCTGGAAGAATCGTTGCACCGCGAAACAATTAAGTTTACCGCGAATTTTCTTAGGGACAGCTTTTACTGGGATTTTTTAGCCCGCCAGTGGCAAAAACACAAAATGAGCTACCTGCAGGAAGGCGAAAAAGCACTTAAAACCGGCCATCGGCAGTGGGCACACCAGCAGGAAGACCGCATATATAGCCTTATGGATGCCAGTGGTAAATTTATGAACCAGCTGGGCAGGCTCTTCAGCCAGCCTGAGGTTAACCTGCAACATGTGCAGGAACGCGTTAAGGCCGCCGTTGATTATTTTTTTCCGGTTATGGATGGTATTGCCACCAGCCTATACTCTAAAATTGAAGAGGTAAAACGCCTAAAGCGCGCCAAAGCCTTTTTTGATGAACTTACAGAGTTGGAGGAAATTCAAACACAGGCCTTGCTAAAGCTTTTAAAGTCTAAACGGCTGATGGAAGTGGTTATTAATAAAGAAACCATTAATAAAGATACGCTTATTACGCCCGAAATATTGGATTATAAGTACAATAAAATTGAGGCCATACGTGCCATTATGCGCAACAACCCTGTGGCGCTTGTAGAAGAAGAGGGCGAGGAGTATGAACGCTATGCGCCTAAAAAGAAAGCCGCAAGCAAAGAGCCTAAAAAATCTACGCTTAGCGAAACCTTTGAGCTGTGGCAGCAAAAAATGAGTATTAAAGATATTGCCGAAGCACGCAAACTGACCGAAACCACCATACAAAGCCATTTAGCGAAGCTTATAGAAGACGGAAAGATAAATCTGGAGAATGTGTTGCCCCAAGATAGAATAAGCGCGCTAAAAGCCGCATTTGTGGGTTTTGAAGGCGAATCTTTGGCCGAGCTTAAAGAAAAACATGGTGACGCCTTTACCTATGGCGAATTAAGGCTGTATAAAGCGGCACATAAATAGCCTGAGATTGATATACTACCGATAAAGTATAAAACAAAAAAAGCCGCAATTGCGGCTTTTTTTGTTTTCAAATCAAAAGATTATTTCTTTACAATCGTAACGCTTTTTGAGGCATTGCCTATGGTAACTTTTACAAAGTAGCTGCCCGTCTGTACAGTGGCCATATCTACAGTGTTGTTTGTTTTGTTCCACGTGGCGTTTTTAACTTCCTGGCCCAGCATGTTGTATACTTTTACACCGGTAACGGCATCTTTTGCCTGTATGTTAAGGTAGTTAACAACCGGGTTAGGGTAGCAGGTAACCTGTAATTGGTTAAAGCTTGGTGCACTAACAAACTGCTGAAGTTCATAAGCACCCATATCAATAGGGGTAGCGTCATAAAAACGAATATTTCCGGCAAGATCTGTTGTTATAAGGCTCAGGTCAGGGGTTAAGCCTTCGGCGTAATAAGCGTTGCTACCGTGGTTTACGGCAGGGCTTTCTGCGGTAAGGTTAAAGTCGTCACCATCAGGATCAGCAAACAACGGATCAGTATCCATATTGTTACCGCCATCGGTTCCAAAAGCATTCCAACCCCCTAAAGTGGTTCCTTCTACAAGGCTGTAAGCATAGGTTGGGTCTGCATCATTAAACGTAAAAGAATTAGGATTTTCACTCGTTGTTGATGCGTTTTCAGCCAGTATTGAGTTCCTTATCTGTGGCGAAGCATTATCGCTGCTGATACCACCACCAAACGTAATTGCAAAGTTTTGTGTAATGGTTGCATTGGTTATTACAGGTTCGGCTTCTTCAAGATTATAAATACCACCGCCATAATTAGCCATATTACCTGTAAACAGACAGTTGGTATATATGGGGTTAGCATCTCTGTTATAAGCTCCGCCACCGGTTCCTGTGGCTTCATTATCGGTAAAAATTACATTGGTATAAACTGCCGCAGAACCGTCATAATTAAATACGCCTGCGCCATTTGTGGCTGTATTGCCGGTTATTAGCGAGTTGTTTACAACGGCCGGTGCCTGCGTAAAGTTAGCAAGGCCACCGCCAAATTGTGTTGCCGTATTTTCGGCAATTTCAACATTGTTAAACACCGGTACCGACTGGTAGTTATAATAACCACCGCCATTGCCGGCTGTAGCTTCATTTTGGGCAATAATAACATCGGTAAGCACTGCATTACAGTTGCCGCTGCTAAAAACACCACCACCTGTAGGAGCCGAGTTTTGCGAAATGCTTGAGTCTGTAATTACCGGAGATGAGCCTGTGGTATTAAATATACCGCCACCGCTTATGCCCGATACATTATCAAAGATAGACACATCTGTAAGCACCGGAGATGATGCATTGTTAAACATTGCACCGCCCGAACCTATTGTGGCAAAGTTATTAGAAATGGTAACCACGTTAAGCACAGGGTTACAGTTAGTAAGGTTGTAAATACCTGCGCCGGCATCGGCCCTGTTTTGCTGTACTACTGTATTGTTTATGGTGGGCGAACAGTTAAGCCAGTTGGTTATGCCTGCGCCCAGTGTGGCCGTATTTTGAATGATATTGGCATTTTCAAGCAAAATATCAGAGTAGGTACGGTTGTATATTGCGCCGCCATATAGTGCATTGTTTCCGGTAAACACCACATTGGTTATGGTAGGCCTTGAGTAAGCCCTGTTAATAAGGCCGCCTCCTGCATAACGGTAAATGGTTACTGTGCCCACGGTTATGGTTGTAAAAGCAGCATCGTTAGCATTACCGCCTTTAATGGTAAAGCCGTCTACACGGGTAAAAGCATCTATAGATGCAGCTTCGTTCACGGCCACGCCTATAAGCACGTGGTAAGCATTTTCGGCATTATTGCCAATGCTTAGTGTGTCTCCGCTCATTTCAAACGTATCGTCATCGTTAAAGTCGGCGCTAAGTGTGCTGGTATTTGCAGCAATGGTAAGGTCGCGGTCTGCCAATAGCAGTTCCGTTCCGGCAAAGCCGCCATACAATTGTACGCTGTCTTTAAGTACAAAGGCGTTATCGCGGTCGTTCAGGGCAATTATCGAGGTATCGTTAGCCTTGCGGATGGCTTTATACGTACCGCCGGCTACCCATATGGCATCGCCTTTAACAGATGTGTTAATCATAAGCTGTATATCGCTTGCGGCGTTATCCCAACTTGAACCGTCTCCGGTACCTGCTGCTGCAGGCTTAACATAGCGCGTGGTTTGTGCCGAGGCTGCCGCGCCAAAAAACAGAGCCGTGCAAACCAGTGCCAGGCGTATGTTTTTTGTGAGGATGATCTTAAAACAAGGAGTAATTTTTTTTGTCATAGTCACAATTTTTTTAAGTGATTGGGCTTTAAGTAGTTTCCTGCTACAAAGTTTAGGAAAAAAAGAGATATAAAGAAATAGTTTATGCCAATTTTAGCGGGTTATAGCCACGTAAGCAGCATTATAGCCGGTATAAAGTATATAACAATAGTACGGGCGCCATCATAATCTTTAGCCATGCGCTGGCCCAGCAGTAAAAACAGCAAGGTAACGGCGCTTAAAATAGCAGCAAAAAAGGCAAAACCAGTACCTTCATCTACCACCATCTTAATAATGCCGATTATAGAGAAAGCACCCGAAAGCACCTCAAGCATCAGGATAAGCATAAGCGATTGCGGCACCATGTTTTTAATGGGCGTATTGGCAAAATGGCCTTTAAGCCAGGCGATGTTGCCCTTCCAGTCCATTATTTTATCATAGCCGGACTGAATA
>JAZKDS010000222.1:15051-19433 GCA_040387455.1 Bacteroidota bacterium | reverse complement strand
TAATAATTATTGCAGGGTGTAATTGTGTTTCCATATGGGTGGGTTTAGTTTATTTTTTGTGGATAAGCCTTGTAAGTTTTATAGATAAATCGGTCAGGATAATTTTTGCGTTGCCGTTGCGCTCTATATGATACAGGGCATCGCTTAGTTCTTTAAAAATATCGTTTATGTTGGTGCCGTTTACAAACGGGGCAAAATTCTCAAGTTTAAATTTAGCAACCGTGGGCTCCATAAAAACCAGTTCAGTAGCCTGGTAATTAAGCAGCATCGCCTGGCGGAACATATCAATGCAAAAATTGAGGTACTGCTTTTGAGCCTCGCGGCCAATACCGGCAATCTGCTCACTCCAGGCAATAAGGTCGTGTATGGCGGCGGCGTTTCCTTTAGCACGGAATGCGGCGCGCACCCACATAACAAACCATTCTTCAAACGGAAGTTCATCGGCTGTTTTGTGCAGTAAATGTAATGCTTTATTATAATTGCCCTGTGCCTGGTGGGCTAAGCGCGCAGCAGCTTTGGGCTCTATATTTTCGCGCTGGGTCAATGCGTTTGCAATGGCCTTTTCGGGCAGTGCGTTAAAATGCAGCACCTGGCAGCGGCTTAGTATAGTTTGTAGTATATCATCCTCACTTTCGGCAATAAGTATAAACACCGTTTTTTGAGGCGGTTCTTCTAAAAGTTTCAGCAGTTTATTGGCTGTGGCCGTATTCATTTTATCGGCCATCCAGATAATCATTACCTTATAACCACCCTCGTATGCCTTAAGCGACAGCGCCTTCATGATCTCGGTAGCCTCATCAACACCAATCTGGCCCTGCTTGTTTGCAATGTCAATTTTTTTATACCAGTCAAACAGCCCGGCATAAGGAGTTTGGGCAACAAACTCGCGCCAGTACTTTAAAAAATTGGCACTTACGGGGTGACTTTTTACCTCGCCGTTTGCCGCCACCGGAAAAACAAAATGTAAATCGGGGTGCTGAAAATGCTCAAACTTCAGGTTGCAGGCTGCATTGCCGGTGTTATTTTCGCCGCCGGTATTGCCGCATAAAATATACTGCGCATAAGCAATAGCAAGGGGCAATGTGCCGCTGCCTTCGGGCCCTATAAACAGCTGGGCATGAGGTATGCGTCCGCTATCGGCACTGGTGGCTAAATGGCTTTTAATATGGTCCTGGCCTAAGATTTGTGAAAATAACATGAGGCAAAGATAATAGAAAGTTTGATAGTTGCTGAGGGACTGAGTTGCTGAGGTAAAAAGTAACAAAGAGCAAAGTTTTTTTAAACGTTATGTTTACTTAGTTGCTTTATGGCCTAATCGGCATCAGGGTTACGGAGCACCACATAATACCATTTATTATCCGGTACATCTACCGTAAAAATATCGCCCACGTTGTGCTCTTTTACAGCGGAAGTAAACTCCGGCACCACTTCTTCAGCGTTAAAGTTATAATTGCGGGCTACGGGGTTGTGGTCCATATTGTAGGTATCAATAAGGGTTTTAAAATCAGTGCCCGACTTATATTCCTCTATTATTTTTTTGCGTAGCGCATTAATTTCAGCAATGTGCATTTTCTTTCCGTCTAAATAAATATAACCTACGCTATAGGTTTTTACCGGCATTGTTTTCACGTGGAAAGACGAGAGGCTAAGCAGGGTTATGAAGAGCAGAAGGGGTTTCATACTGAGGATTTTATCCAAAAATACATTTTTAGGTTTAAAGATAAAAATTATTTTAACCGCAATCGTTTTCTTTCCTCTTCCGCTTCAAAAACTCATTACATAAAACTACCGTTTTGTGTGCAAAAACAAAATTTAACAGCGTGTTAAAACACTATAAAATAAGGCATTGCGTGGTGTTTACAAATCTTTGTCAACATTTCATTGGCTTTTTATTAACATAAAAGCCTATATTTGCCTTTCTCCATATTTAAACAAAACAGAACAACAAACTTTATGAAAACCTTTTCAGCAATTAATTTTAAAGATAAAAAAGCAATAATACGTGTAGATTTTAATGTGCCTCTTGATGAGAACTTTAACGTTACCGATGCCAATCGTATTGAAGCTGCAAAACCAACTATCGATAAAATTATTGCAGATGGTGGCAGTGTTATACTAATGAGCCACCTGGGCCGCCCAAAAGGAAAAGAAGAAAAATACAGCCTTAAGCACATTGTGGCTAAAGTATCGGAAGTATTGGGTGTTGAAGTTAAATTTGTAGACGATTGTATAGGCGAAGAAGTAGAAAAAGCAGCTGCAAACCTTAAGCCGGGCGAAGTACTGCTACTTGAAAACCTTCGTTTTTATGCCGAAGAAGAAGCCGGAGATGAGGCATTTGCCCAAAAGCTTGCAAAACTGGGCGATATCTATGTTAACGATGCATTTGGTACTGCACACCGTGCACACGCGTCTACCACTATTATAGCAAATTATTTCCCTGAAGATAAAGTATTTGGCGCACTTCTTGCTAAGGAGATCGACAGTCTTGATAAAGTACTTAAAAACTCTCAAAAACCGGTAACAGCGGTTCTTGGCGGTAGCAAGGTATCGAGCAAAATTACCGTTATCGAGAACATTCTTGATAAGGTAGACCACCTGATTATTGGTGGTGGTATGACCTTTACCTTTGTTAAAGCTCAGGGCGGAAAAGTGGGCGACTCTATTTGCGAAGATGATAAGCAGGAGCTTGCCCTTGAAATACTTGCCAAAGCAAAAGAAAAAAATGTACAGGTACACATTCCTGTTGATGTTATAGCTGCCGACAAATTTGGTAACGACGCTAACACTAAAGTAGTTGATGTTAGAGAAATTCCAGACGGATGGCAAGGTCTTGATGCAGGACCAAAATCTCTTGAAAACTTTAAAAAAGTAATACTGGAGAGCAAAACAATATTATGGAACGGCCCACTGGGCGTGTTTGAGATGGAAAACTTTGCTAAAGGCACTATTGCCCTGGGCGAGTTTATAGCTGAGGCTACCGAAAAAGGCGCTTTCTCTCTTGTGGGTGGTGGCGACTCGGTTGCGGCGGTTAAACAGTTTGGCCTTGAGTCAAAAATGAGCTACGTGAGCACAGGCGGTGGCGCCATGCTCGAAATGCTGGAAGGAAAAACACTACCCGGCATTGCTGCCATACAAGGATAGTGGGTGTTAAAGTTTATACTACATTTTAAAATTTAAAGTTATACCTAACATTGTTGCTTTGCAATACGTTATAATTTGACTAACGAGTTAATTATGAATAAAAAAAGAACATTGTCATTTGTATTCGCCATGTTTTCCCTGGCAGGATTTGCACAGGAAAACGCGGAAGCAGACATTACTGTTAAGCCCGAAATTAAAATATCCTATCTCGATTCTATAAAAGCATCGTTTGTGCGCCACCATGAAATGGCACGCGTAGACAGCCTTTGGATGAAAGAACTGGCAAACGAAGATCTTTATGCAAACATGCAGGAAGACCTTGCCAGGATAAACCCCGATGATGAGGTGGTTGATTTTAGCTTTAATACCGAGTTGTTTAAAAAGAGGCTGGCAAAAATGGATGCCGAATCGCCTTTTAATATAGAATACAACAAGGGCCTTGAAAATATTGTAAAAGCCTACTTAAAAAACCGTCCCCGCAGCTATGAAAGGCTAATGGCAATTTCTGAGTACTATTTCCCGATGTTTGAGGAGCGCCTTGCCAAGTATAACGTTCCTATAGAAATTAAATATCTTGCCGTTATAGAGAGTGCGCTAAACCCAAGGGCTAAAAGCCACGTGGGCGCTACAGGCCTGTGGCAGTTTATGTACCCTACAGGCAAGCAGTATAACCTTGAGGTTAACAGCTATGTAGATGAGCGTTGCGACCCGTTAAAAGCTACCGAGGCGGCTTGCCAGTACCTTAGCAGCCTGTACAACATTTTTGGCGACTGGGATCTTGTGCTTGCATCATACAACGCCGGCCCGGGCAACGTTACTAAAGCCATTCGTCGCAGCGGTACCTATAAAAATTACTGGAACATCCGCCGCAACCTTCCTAAGGAAACACAGGCGTATAACCCTACCTTCCTGGCTACCATGTATATTTATGAATATGCTAAAGAGCACGGTATAAACGCTAAAAAAGCACCGCTTACTTATTTTGAAACCGATACGGTTATGGTTAAGCGCCAAATGTCGTTTAAGCAAATTGCAAACCTGCTTGATGTACCGGTTAGCCAGCTGCAGTTTTTAAACCCTATCTACAAGCTTGATGTCATACCTTTTGTAGCAGATAAGGCACACTACCTGCGCCTGCCTAAAGATAAGCTTGGCCTTTTTGTAAGCAATGAAAACGCCATTTATGCTTATATAGACTACGAAGACAGCAAACGCGAAAAGCCGTATTTTAATGCTGCTCC
>JAZKDS010000222.1:8699-15041 GCA_040387455.1 Bacteroidota bacterium | reverse complement strand
AAGGAAGAAGCCTATGCGGCCAACTACAGCAAAAAATCGTCTAAAAAATCATCTAAGACAAAAACACAAACATATACCGTTAAACGCGGCGATAACCTTGGGGCCATTTGTCAAAAATATGGTGTTAGTTTAACCCAGGTTAAACAGTGGAACAAAATAAAAGGCAACAACATACATCCGGGCCAAAGGCTTACTGTAGGCAAAACTACTACCGTGATTGAGCCAAAGATCGAAGAGGCTGTTGCTGCAGCTCCGGCTAAAAAGCAGGAAACTAAAGCAGTTAAAGGTAAAGAGGCAGATGTTAAAACTGCTGCAAAACAAGAAGATGCCCTTGCCGACGCAACAACCGTTGGTACCGAAGTGGCCGCTGCAGAAGATACTAAAGCTGCCATTGCTGCAAATACTAAAAAACAGGCTAGGGAAATAAGTAATTATGAAGAGGCCCGTATGTACATTGTACAAAAAGGCGATTCATTATTTAGCATTGCTAAAAAACACCCGGGTATTACGGTAGAAAACCTTAAAAACTGGAACAAGATAAACGGCAACAGCATACAGCCGGGCATGAAGCTTAAAATAGGCGAAACCGCTAATTAAATGTTTACCACAAAAAATATAAAAAAATATGGGGCCGCACTTGTGGCCCTTTTGCTTTTTGCATCGTGCAATACAGATACAGATCAGAAAGCAGGTTCGCTGGGCAACCTCAACGAAATATCCATTATTGTAAATGATGTGATGTGGAACGGGCAGGTGGGCGACAGCCTGCGCAAAAAGCTTGCAGCCCCGGTAGAAGGCCTCTCTCAGGAGGAGCCGCTGTTTACCCTGAACCAGTACCGCGAAGAAACCTTTAGCGGCGAGGTAAAAAACGGGCGCAACATTATTTTTATAGAAAAAGGCACCGAAAACGACTTTGCCTTTACGCAAAACAGCTACTGCAAGCCGCAAAATACCTTTACCATAAGCGGTAAAACCACCGATGAGCTGCTAAAGCAAATCAGCATGCATGGCGATGAAATTATCAAGACCATAAAAAAGACCGAGATTGCCGAGAACCAGATGCGCAATGTAAAAACCGGCCTGCGCGATACCACGGCCTATGTTGCTAAATACGGTATAAGCATAAAAGTTCCGGTTACTTACAAAGACGCGCTTAAAAAACCTGATTTTGCATGGCTTAAAAAAGATATACCCGGGGGCAATACCAACCTGCTTATATACAGCGTGCCTTATACCGCTATTGAGCGTAATAAAGATATTGTGACCAACATTATCAAAATGCGCGATTCTATAGGCAGCCTGTACATTCATGGGCAAGAGCCCGGCACATTTATGGTTACAGAGGCATCCTACACGCCATCTATGTTCATGACGGGCTTTGATAACAAAAGCGCGTTTGAAACTCGTGGCAACTGGGAAATGAGCCGCGACTTTATGAAGGGCGTATTTGTAAACTATGCCATCAGGAACGATAAAAAACAATGCTATTTTGTTATAGAGGGCTTTATTTACAGCCCGTCTTCACCCAAACGCGATTTGATTATGGAGCTGGAATCCATCATCAGGTCAGTTACTTTTATCAAATGAGAATAGAATTTAAAATAAAGCCATTTGCGGCACTTTCTGCCGCTGAGGTATATAATATACTACAACTGCGCAGCGAAGTGTTTGTGGTAGAGCAAAACTGCGTTTATCAGGACATAGATGGTAAAGATGGCAAGGCCTTGCACCTTATAGGTACTTTTAATGGCGAAATAGCCGCTTATGCACGTCTTTTTGGCCCAGGCTATTATTTTGATAATGCCTCAATAGGCAGGGTAGTGGTAAGCCCAAAATACCGTGCCCATAAATTTGGCCACGAGTTAATAAAACAGGCCATTGCCGGTATTGCAGAGCACTACCAAACCACACAGATAACCATTTCTGCACAGCTGTACCTTAAAAAGTTTTATGAAGGCCACGGTTTTATCCAGGATGGCGAAGAATATCTGGAAGATGATATTCCGCACATAAGGATGCATTGCAGTTAAGAAATTAGAACTCAGAATAAACTTCACTCATAAATAATAAAAAAGCAGTCCGTTTTCGATAGAAAATCCGGCTGCTTTTTTATTATAAACTTTAAATGTCTATATGTTTATCCACGGAGTTGCAACGGACTTTGAGGGCTTACCCCTTACAGGATGGTTAAAACTACGAGTGGAGTTTATTCTGAGTTGTAATTTCTGAATTCTAAAATCCTACTTTATAAGTATCTCCACACGTTTGTTGTCCCGTTCATGGCCGCCTTCTATAGGCAGTTTCCTGCCATATCCGTTGTAGGTCATCCTATCGGCAGCAATGCCATTAGCTACCAGGTAATCATACACATATTTAGCCCGCGCAAAAGAGAGGTTGGGTATGTGGGTATCTTCATCAACGGCATCTTCGTTATAACTGTCAATGCAGCATACATGCCCCTGAATTTCAAAACGAACGGTAGTGTTCTTTTTTAAAAAAGCCAGCAGGTTTTCAAGTTCCTTTCTTCCGCCATTGGTTAGCTTGGTGCGCCCGCCTAAAAAAACCATGTTTTTAAGCAGTATCTTATCACCTGCCTGTAAAGAATCGCCATATTTTTTATAAGCGCCTGTAAAGGCCGGAATTTTAGTTTCGGGGACTAATGGTGTTGCAGTAGTAGCTAAAATATTTTGTGGTGTAGCCGTTGGGGCGTTTATATATGCGGTAACGGTTACCCGGCGGTTTTTTTGCCTTTCGGCAGTCTTATTTTGTTCTGTTTTAAGAGGCAGTTCGCCTTTTCCCTGTGCCCATAATTCGGGGGTGTTAAAAAAGGTAGCCACCGTCTGTGCTCTGTTTAAAGAGAGCACCTCATTGTAGGCATCAGTACCGGTATCATCGCACCAGCCGGTTACCTCAATTTTTTCTATAGAAAGGTTATTTATAGAATCGGCAAAACCCCGGAGCATTATCTCATATTCGGGCTTTATAACATAAGAATCGTGGTCAAAATATACCTGACGTGTTGCGGTTTGTGCTACTGCGCAACTAGCCCACAACAATATCAGGGTAATCCACTTCATGCCTTAATTTTTAGTTATGAGCAGTTCTACACGGCGGTCATATTCTGTACCCTTGCCCAGCGGCACGGTATTGCCATAGCCTTTGTAAGTCATGCGTTCAGTACCTATTTTTTTGCTTACAAAAAACTTGTATACGGTATAGGCGCGGTTTTTAGAGAGTTCACGCTTGCGGGTATCTTTATCAATAGCCTCTTTTTGAAAGGTGGGAGTACAGCAAATGTGCCCCTGAATTTCAAAGTTGAGGTTCTTGTATTTTTGCAAAAGCTTGGCAATTTTTTCCAGTTCCTGCCTTGATTTTGGCGTAAGCTTGCTGCTGCCGCGCTCAAACAAAATGTTATCAAGGTAAATGTGATCGCCCACTACCATGTCTTTTTTAATGGCATTGTAGTAACCGGGTTCCAGCTTGGGTGGTGGTACCGGCTTAAAGTTAATAACCACATCTACACGGCGGTTTTTAGACCGTGCTTCGGTAACGTTATCAATATCTTCCTCTAAAAGTATGCGACCTTTGCCCTCTATGGTAACAATAATCTTGTTTTTAATGCCACGGCCTGTAAGCGTATCGCGAATGGTATTGGCACGGTTGGTAGATAACTTAAAGTTATATTCGTCTTTACCGCGGTCATCGCAATAGCCATAAATAGATATGCTTTCTATGCGCGATGTATCTATAGCCTTAATAAACGCAACGGCATTGTTGCCCTGTTTTTCTTCAAGGTTGTACTTATCAAACTCAAAATATACTGAAAATACGGTTTCTTCCTGCGCGGCAAGACGGGCAAAAGAAGCTAAAAATACAACTACAAAAAACAGCCGTTTCATCATAAAAATTATTACGTAGTATGGTTGGGGTCATCTATCCGGGCCAGGCTTATATCTTCTGGCGGGTGTATTACAATCGGGAATTTTTCTACCTTAACAGAGCTGCTGTCAAGGCCAAAGGCGCGCCCTTCGCTAAGGCTCACTTTTTTAAGCATAAAATACATATCAAGTATAATCCTTTCATACCATGGCAGCTCATTATCATAAGAAAGGAATTTTTCTATAATAACAAACTTAAAGTCGCCTATTACATTGTTACGGTTAAGCGACTCGTATCGGCTGGGAATATCTACTTCGCCTCTCTTTACCAGGTCGCGAACTACCTGTTTAAACATCAGGTTAATGCGGGGCTGTACCCTAAAGCCCAGGTAAAAGTCTACCCTGATAACGTCATCTTCCATAATTTCGCGTACGCGATAGTCCATCCGGTAAGGTTCATCTACCACATTTACGTGTACAAACCAGTAAATATCAGCCCTTTTAGGCCTTTTTTGCAGTATAGAGTAAATTATTTTACTTTCAATTTCGTCGCCCAGGTGCGCATTGGTCATATATACTAAGTGGGTAGCATATTTGGGTATGCTCTGGTCATTGCTTAGCTCGGCTAATACCGTCTTATAATTATCAATCTTGGTAAACTCTGTATACTCGCTCCTAATGCGTTTAGCAGCATGCCATACAAACATGGTGCCGGCTAACAGCCCCGCAATAATAAGCGATATATAGCCACCCTCATGAAACTTGCTGATGTTTGCCCAAAGGAAAGAGAACTCTATAGTAAAATACACCAGTATGGTACCTACTATAAAAACAGGGTTATAGCGTTTCATTACCATATAATACCCAAGTAAAGAGGTGGTCATTATCATACAGAGCACAATGGCAAGGCCGTAAGCCGCCTCCATAGCACCCGATTCTTCAAAATGCCAAACTATAAATACACAGCCCAAAAACAACAGCCAGTTGATAGACGGTATGTAAATTTGCCCCTTCATTTCGGTTGGGAATTTAACCGATACCTTAGGCCAGAAGTTAAGGCGCATGGCCTCACTGATTAAGGTAAACGAGCCGCTTATTAACGCCTGAGAGGCAATAACAGCCGCTGTAGTGGCTATGGCTATACCAAACGGTAAAAACCATTGTGGCATAATAAGATAAAAAGGATTACCCGGAACGCCGTGTGCGCCCAGGTTGTGCAATGTTTTACCGGTGTGGTTTATAAGGTAGGCACCCTGGCCAAAATAGTTAATAACCAGCATGGCCTTTACAAAAATCCAGCTCACACGAATGTTGCTGCGGCCGCAGTGGCCCATATCGCTGTAAAGAGCCTCGGCACCTGTAGTACATAAAAATACAAAGCCCAGTACATAAAAACCTTCGGTGTGCACACTAAGCAGGTTTATGGCATAATAAGGGTTAAGCGCTTTTAATACGCTAAGGTCGCCCAGCATACAAATAGAGCCCAGTACACCCAGCATGCCAAACCATAGCAGCATCATAGGGCCAAAAAACTTGCCTATAAAGCTGGTGCCAAAACGCTGGATAACAAAAAGGCCAAACAATATGCCTATAACAATAGGCACGGTATCTATATGTGGTTTATAAATGCGAAGCCCCTCTATGGCAGAAGATACCGAGATGGGGGGGGTAATAATACCATCGGCTAATAGGGCAGAACCACCAATGATGGCCGGTACAATAAGTCCCTTTTTTTTGAGGCGCTTTACAAGGGTATAAAGCGAAAATATACCCCCCTCGCCTTTGTTATCTGCCTGTAATGTAAGGATTACATACTTAAAGGTGGTTTGTAATGTAAGTGTCCAGAAAATGCAGGAAAGGGCCCCCAGCACCACCGCTTCTTTAATGGGTTGATCATCGCCCATTATAGCTTTCATTACGTATAACGGAGACGTTCCAATATCCCCGTAGATGATACCCAGTGTAACAACGAGCCCGCCCATTGTTACCCTGTTTAGGTTTTTATGACTCACAGTAAAAATTTTGCGAATAAGAAAGCAAAGTTACACACTTTTACCCTATTTGCCATGTAAACAGGCTATTATTTAATGCTTAACAAAACGGTGGCTTTTTGAGGTTTTTGTTGCTGTTTATAAAGGGCCAATGCCTAAAAAATGTCAAAACATTCTTATTGGGTTAAAGATGCTAACTGTAATATTCAGGGTGGTAGATTGATGAAAATTATTTTCGGGCTCCTTACAGCATATTCCGGCTCCATTCGCTCCACGAGCCCACATACAATTTAGGGATGGGCAGCCCGGCATAATCTATTGCCAGTAAGGTATGGCATGCCGTTACACCCGACCCGCAGTGTACTATAATAGTATCAGGATCAGTGCCTTTTAATGCAAATGTATACTTTTCGCGCAGTGCTTCCGCAGAAAGAAACAACCCTTCAGCATCTAAATTTCCCGTTAGCGGAATA
>JAZKDS010000222.1:1584-8689 GCA_040387455.1 Bacteroidota bacterium | reverse complement strand
CCAAATCTATTGGTTCAGTAATGCCGCTGTAGCGGTTGGCATCGCGTACATCTATCACTACATGGGCATCGCTTAAAGCGGCCACTTCGACCTCGTTAATTTTAGCCAAGGGCAACTGCCATTCCGTAAGCGGATAATCTGCCACAGGTACAGCCGTTTCAATATCTGATGCCATCGGAAACTCATGAGCAATTGCTGCCTGCAATCCGCCGTTAAGCACCTGTACATTGCTATGCCCCGCCGCCCTGAGCATCCACCAGAAACGGGCCGCGGCATTGGTGCCGTTTTTATCATCATATACTACTACATGGCTTTGCGGGGTTATGCCCAGTCTGCCTAACAGCTTGCCAAATTTCTCCGGAGCGGGCAGCGGATGCCTGCCGCCGTCTTTAGCGTCTGCGGGAATTTCGGCCAAATCAGTATCTAAATCTGTATACAATGCGCCGGTAAGGTGCTGCTGCTTGTAGCGCTCAAATGTCGCCATGCCTGATCCGGCATCTATTATGATGAGGTTTTCTTTTGGAGGGAGGGGAGTTTTGAGGGCTGGATTATTGGAGAATGTTTCATGACATTGATTTCTTCAGATCTTTATTTGGGAGTTTGAATCTAAAGATTATCTTTTAACGTCGATAAAACATCAAGTTTCTCAATTTCAATCTTTCCACTTATTCTTGAATATTTTGCCTGAAAAAAATCGAACGAATCTCTATTATTTTCAAGACATTTCTGTCTAATTATTTTTACGACGCGAATTTTATCAGAAGTACTTGTTTTTATGCCGAAAATTATACCTTCTAATGAATTAAAATCATATTTAAGTTTAGTTTCGGTAATATTATGAAAGTCCTTCGTAAATCCATCCAAAATCAATCTATATTCTTTTTCATATTCCCATTCAGATGATTTAGTTGATATACAGTTATAGAAATTCTGCCAATAACTCTCGTGCCATTCGTTACTTTTGATGTCTAAATGCTTAGCAAGATCGCTAATGATACCATTTTCGTCTTCATACCACATCTTTTTTAAATTAATAGCGGGCATTCTCGCTAAAGATTTGAAAAATTCGATTTCATGAGGCTTTTTTTGATATTCAATTTTTTTGAAGAAAAACTGAATATCTTCGATACTATCATCGTCATCGATTTTATATTTAAGATTTAGAAACTTTTGTTCCTCAGGTCCTTCTATTTTGAATTTTAGACATACACCAGTATGTTTATCTCCATAATGTCCCCAAACAACTGAATTGCTATAATCATTTAAAAATGATGCTGAATACCAATCAGGGAAAATTATATCTTCAAGTTTATTTACAAAACTTTCAAGGTATTCATTTATCAAAAAAAATTTGTTTGATTCAACTTCTGCTTCAGTGTAACTTATTTTATTTAGCAAATCTTTTTGTGAAATAAACGAGTGAAAAAATTCAAATAATTCCTCAGTTAGGTTATCATCTCCTTCATTTTCAATTTTGGCTGAACTTCCATGTCTTTGTAAACTTTCATCCATACTTAAAGGAGAAGGACTCGGAATTAAAGGCTCGTATATTAAGCCATTTTCCAAAAGTTGAATTGTTACAACTTCTAATGCATAAAAATGTATAATTCTTAGCTGCCCTATCAACTCAGAACGTCTTATTGGCCCCCTGCGTTCAGACAATGCCAATGCAAGATCCTTAATAACTGATATATTAAAGAACGCTTCTATTGCATCATCATGTATTTGTTTTAGTGATGGTGTAGGGGAAAAGAATTTTCTATTAATAATTGGAATGTCGTCTTTTGACAATTTACGTTTTTCACCAAAGACGCTTACGGTAGCATAAACATGTAGTAAACAACATAAATAATTTTTTAATAGATTAGTCCAAACTATAATATCTCCTTTCCAGACTATATCTTTAAATCCTTCAACAGGATCATTCAATTCATTTGGCGCTGCAAAGTAGATTTCTTGATTTTCTAGTTCATGAAATCCATCAAGTAAAGCATGAATAGATCTAAACCGATAAATTTCCATTACTTCTTACCCAATATTTTTTTGTACTCGCCGGCGTTGCCCAGCAGCGCAGTAGCCTTTTTAATTTCGCTGTTGCTGGTAGTGTAGTACTTATAAAGGCCTTCTTTGTACTGGTAGCGCTTAATAAGCTCATCGGTAAGTAATTGCTTAATTTCGGCCTTGTGGGAGTTAAGCTCTTTCTCCTCGCTTTTTTGCAGGGCAACAAGCAGGTTTTGGTATTCAGCGTTAATGCTGCCGTCTACCTTTTCTTTTTTGGCTACTTCCATAACTTCTTTAAGGGCCCTTTCGGTATCGGTATCAAACTCAAATTTTTCCTTTTTCAGGTAGGCTTTAAAGGCTTCAAATTCAGTATCGTTAACATTGGGCAGGGCAGTTCCCAGGTTAGGGTTTTTAAAGTAAAACTGTGTCGCATAGTTAAAAATGCCGTCTTTGCGCAGCAATGCACTGGCAATGGCACTTTCCTTGCTTTCTTCTAATTCTACATCGGGCAGTATACCGCCGCCGTCATAAACGGTGCGGCCTGCGCGGGTTTTAAAGGCGTTGTAGTTTTTGGCCTCAATGCGTATGGCTTTGCCGTCGGCATCTTTATGGGTATAATCAAGCGCCTGTATACCACGGCCGCTTGGCGTGTAGTAGCGTGAAATAGTAACCTTAACCTGTGTGCCATACGTTAGGTCAATAGGGCGCTGTACCAGGCCTTTGCCATAGCTCCTGCTGCCCACAACCACGGCACGGTCAAGGTCTTGCAGTGCGCCGCTCACAATTTCTGAAGCTGAGGCGCTTTTGCCATCTACCAGTACCACAAGCGGAATCTCAAGGTCTACCGGAGCCGATTTTGTAGTATAGGTATTGTTGTATTTATCGTTTTTAGACTTGGTGGTAACAATGGTTTCGCCCTGCGGCACAAACAGGCTGCAAATGTTTACAGCCTCGTTAAGTAAACCACCCGGGTTGCCACGCAGGTCAAGTATAATGCCTGTAGCGCCTTTGCCTTTAAGGTCTATAAGTGCTGCCTTGGTTTCGGCGCTGGCCTTGGCGTTAAACTGGCTCAGTACAATGTAGCCGGTTTTGCCGTCTACCATGCCATAATACGGCACTGCCTTAACATCTACCTGATTTAAAACCAAATCAGTAGTAAAGGTTTTACCCTGGCGGATGTATTTAAGCGTAATCTTGGTATTCTTAGATCCCTTAAGCAGTTCGCTGGCATCTTCTTTAAAATCAGCCAGTACAATATCGCCTATCTGGATGATCTCATCACCGGCCTTAAGCCCCGCTTTATCGGCAGGATAATCTTTATACGGTTCTTTAATAATCAGCTTGCCTTCTTTACGGGTAATAAGCGCGCCAATGCCCGTGTACTCGCCCGTGTTGTTTATTTTGAACTTGGCCACATCGGCCTCGTTAAAATAGTTGGTATAAGGGTCAAGGTCGGCCAGCATGCTTTTAATGGCCTTATCCATCAGCTCGCCCGGATTGGTTTCGTCTACATAATTGGTATTCACGGTTTTAAATAGCGTTGTGAATATCTCTATTTGCTTTGCGATTTCAAAAAAATCGTCGCGGTAGGTAAAGGCAGTACCCGTAAACAGCACCACAACGGCGCTAAGGGGCAGCACATATTTCTTTTTGAAGCGTTTAATAAAGGCCATATCTTTTTCCTGAATTTTAAGTATAGTGTAAATGTAATTACGAAAATAAGCATTAAAACGGAGAAACGGGTTTTTTAGTTTAGTTACAGAGAGGCAAAGTGACAAAGAGGCGAAGAATTAGGAAGTTACAAAGTAGAAGAGTAGTAGAGTTTCAAAGTTGCAAAGAGGCAAAGTAGCAGAGTTGCAAAGTAGCAGAGTTGCAAAGAGGCAGAGTTGCAAAGAGGCAGAGTTGCAAAGAGGCAGAGTTGCAAAGAGGCAAAGAGGCAAAGTAGGAGAGTGGCAAAGAAACAAAGTTTTAAAGAAGTTGCTAAGGCACGGGGTTCATAATGATAAGAATGAGTGAAGCTATTCCCCTCCTTCGGAGGGGTGCACGTAGGGCGGGGTGGTTTAATTTAATGAGATGTCTCCTATCGTCGACATGACACTCAGCCGTTTAATACAACATCACGCCTGTAAACTTTGCCTCTTTGCTACTTTGCCTCTTTACCACTTTCTTCAAAAAGGAACTTCTCAAAAAGCTGCACCGTTTTTTGCTCAATTTGCTCAAAAGGCAGGCGATCTTTGGTTTGGTACAAAAACATAATGGCATAGGGCTTATCCAGCGCATCCATAAACAGGTGCTTATGGTGGCGGTAGGTTTCGCGCAATACACGCTTAAAGTAGTTGCGGTCGTGGGCGCGCTTAAAGTGCTTTTTAGATACCGAAACACCCACAACGGTCTTGTCGCCCTCACTTTCGGGCAGTGGCACATACACCAGGCGCAACGGATATTTAGAAACCGATTTACCCTCGGTAAACATCAGGTCAATAACCGTGCGGCTTTTCAGCTTTTCGTGTTTGGGATAGGTATAGCGCATTTGTTCCATGCTGCAAAAGTAGTATTTTAGATTAAAACGGAACGCGGATGACGCGGATAGAACGGATTTACGCAGATTTCTCTAATTTTGAGGCCAAAAAAATCCGCGAATATCCGCGATTGCGAAGCATCGGCGTCATCCGCGTTCAAAAAAACGTAATATCTTTACCTAAAAACAAATACAATGCAAACCGAATTTAAGTTAACGCGCTTTAGCCGCGAGGTTTTGGCCCGCTTTTTTGAAAACCATACGCTCGAGCAGCTCAATAAAATACCCGCTGGCTTTAACAACAACCTTATCTGGAACATAGGCCACGTGGTGGTATCGCAGCAATTGCTGGTGTATAAGGGCAGTGGTGTTGAGGCGTTAATAAGCGATGAGTTAATAGCACGCTATGCCCGTGGCTCTAAGCCTGAACATGATGTTACCCAGGCAGAGGCAGACGAAATTAAAACCCTTATGTTTAGTCTTATAGATAAAACCGAAGAAGACTACAACAACGGTTTGTTTACCACCTACCACGCCCGTATGAGCGAGATGGGCTTTAGCCTGCAAACCACCCAAGATGCCATAGTGTTTAACAACCACCATGAGGGCATACACCTGGGTATTATGCTACAGCTTAAAAAGTTTATTTAGGCTGTATTTTCAGGAATGATTTTACCTCGGCATAGGGCATAAGTATTTCTTTTCGGCCTTCGGCGGTAGCAGCAACTTCAGATGTGTTATACAGTAGGAGCACCCCGTTTTCACGGAAGAAAATTTCATTGGGTAAAGAAAATTTATCACCTTCAAAAAACAGCCCTGTTGCGTTTATAGACTTGCCTGCCGGTATTTTATACTTGGTGCGGAATTTCTTTTCGGCCAGCGCAGTAAAGCCTTTTTCGTCTTTAAAAATATCGGCGCGTTTCAGCATTTTGCCCGTAATGGGGTTAAATAAAAGCGACCTGTCGCCTTCATAACCATGTGCGCCACCGGTAAACATATAGTTGTTCAGTTTAATATTCAGCAGGCTGTCGCTCTGGTAGTCAATAGTGCCCTTTATCTTTGCCTCCCAGGCCATAGCATCATTAGGATACTTTTTCTTGAGCTCATCATAAGAGCTTATAAAAGATGTCATTATCTCTTCATAGCTTTTGCCGTCAGAAGGCTTTTCGCCAAAATAAACAATGCCGCGCACCACTTTAAATATGTTGTTGTTTATACTGTCTGATGCTGCACCCGCACCCTCGGCCATAGGCACATTTATGGTAACATACGTGCATATTTCTTTGCACGGCAGTGTGCTTTTTTTGGTGTATTGCTTGCTTGAAAAGGCCAATGCGGCCGGGGCCGGGGCGGTTATGGTATCTTTGTCTTCAGGGGTTTCCTTAGGCTCGTTTTTACAGCTGGCCAGCAGCGCGGCAGCTAGTAAAACAGGTAGGTAATATTTCATTTTATTATGTGTTATTGTTTTGCAAAAGGTTAATGACATTGTTATTTGTGTAACCAAATTACTGTAAATTTGCGCTACCATTTAAAAAAGGCAATCCTATTTATATGAAATTTAACACAAAAACAATCCACGGCGGCCAGCAGCACGACCCTTCTACAGGGGCGGTTATGCCACCGGTATATCAAACCAGCACTTTTGCACAAAGCAGCCCCGGCGTACATACCGGGTATGAATACAGCCGTGCAGCAAACCCTACAAGGACAGCCTTAGAAAATGCCCTTGCCAGTATAGAAAACGGTACACGCGGCCTTGCTTTTTCAAGCGGCTTAGCGGCTACCGATACGGTTATGAAGCTCCTTAAGCCCGGCGATGAGGTTATTGCCATGGACGACCTTTATGGCGGCACCTACCGCATGTTTACCCGCATTTATGCCGATTATGGTATTGTTTTCCACTTTGTGGATATGAACGACACGGCCAAGTTTGAATCGCTTATAAACGATAAGACCAAACTGGTTTGGGTAGAAACGCCTACTAACCCGTTAATGAAACTGGTGGACATTGAAGCCATAGGAAAAATCACTAAAGCTAAAAACCTGCTTTTTGCAGTAGATAATACGTTTGCAACGCCTTACCTGCAGCGTCCGCTTGATTTAGGAGCCGATATTGTAATGCATAGTGCTACTAAATACTTAGGCGGCCACAGCGATGTTATTGCCGGTGCCCTTATAGTTAAAGACGAAGCCCTGGGCGAAAAGCTGCATTTTGCGCAGTTTGCCACCGGTGGTACATTAGGCCCGCAGGACAGCTACCTGGTGCTTCGCGGTATCAAGACCCTGCACATCAGGATGGAGCGCCACTGCTTTAACGGTCAAAAAGTAGCCGAATACCTGGCTAAGCATCCTAAGGTAGACAAAGTGTTTTATCCGGGGCTTGAAGACAATCCGTTTTATGAAATTGCCAAAAAGCAAATGCACGGAGGCTTTGGCGGTATGGTGTCGTTCACCTTTAAAAGCGGCGCAAAAGCCGATGCCATCAAGTTTCTGGAAAGTGTAAAGGTATTCACGCTGGCCGAATCATTAGGCGGCGTAGAATCTTTGGCAAACCATCCGGCACTTATGACCCATGCCAGCATACCG
>JAZKDS010000222.1:0-1574 GCA_040387455.1 Bacteroidota bacterium | reverse complement strand
TAAGGAAATTGGCATAACCGATGACCTTGTGCGCCTGAGCGTAGGCATTGAAGATATTGAAGATTTGCTTGCAGATATTGAGCAGGCCTTTTTATAAAGTTATATAGTTTGGGAGTTGCGGGTTTTTTAACCCACAACTCCCAACTTTTTTTACAGAAATAACAAACAACCCAAAACTATAACCCATGACCAACAACCTTGAGTCCTTTATGGACTATGTAAAACAACGTAACCCAAACGAACCCGAATTCCTTCAGGCGGTACACGAAGTTGCCGAAACCGTGCTGCCGTTTATTGACGATAACAAAAAATACCAGGGTAAACTGCTTTTAGAGCGCATGGTAGAGCCTGAGCGCGTAATCATGTTTCGTGTGGTGTGGCAAAATGATAAAGGCGAAACCCAGGTAAACCGTGGCTACCGCATACAAATGAACAGCGCCATAGGCCCCTATAAAGGCGGGTTGAGGTTTCACCCGAGTGTAAACCTGAGCATCCTTAAATTTTTAGCTTTTGAGCAAACGTTCAAGAACAGCCTTACTACACTGCCAATGGGTGGCGGCAAGGGCGGCTCTGACTTTGACCCAAAAGCAAAATCAGACAGCGAGATTATGCGTTTTTGCCAGGCTTTTATGACGGAACTTAACCGCCACATAGGCCCTGATACCGATGTGCCTGCCGGCGATATAGGCGTGGGTGGCCGCGAGGTAGGCTACCTTTTTGGCCAGTACAAAAGGTTGCGCAATGAGTTTACAGGTGTTTTAACGGGCAAGGGCATCAGCTTTGGCGGGTCGCTTATACGTCCGGAGGCTACAGGCTACGGCTGTGTATATTTTGCCGAAAGCATGCTGGAAACCAAAGGTGAAAAGTTTGAGGGCAAAGTTGTAGCCGTTTCAGGATCGGGCAATGTGGCGCAATATGCTGTTGAAAAAGCTACCGAACTGGGCGCTAAAGTTGTTACTGTAAGCGATTCATCGGGTTATATTTATGATCAGGACGGTATAGATGCCGATAAGCTAGCCTTTATCATGGAACTGAAAAACGAAAAACGTGGACGCATTAGCGAGTATGCCGATAAATTTCCATCTGCTAAGTATACCGAAGGCGGTACCCCGTGGGAAGTAAAATGCGATATCGCTTTGCCCTGTGCTACCCAAAACGAACTGGATGGCGATGCCGCGCAACAGCTTATAAGCAACGGTTGCGTTTGTGTAGCCGAAGGCGCTAACATGCCATGCACGCCAGAGGCCATTATAGCCTTCAATAAGGCTAAAATACTATTTGCCCCGGGCAAGGCAAGCAACGCAGGCGGCGTGGCCACCAGCGGCCTTGAAATGAGCCAGAACTCATTGCGCCTTAGCTGGACAAGGGATGAGGTAGACGAGCGCCTTAAAGGCATTATGAACAGCATACACGAGGCCTGCGTGCAATACGGCAAAGACAGTAACGGCTTTACCGATTATGTAAAGGGCGCTAACATTGCCGGCTTTGTAAAAGTAGCCGATGCCATGCTGGGCCAGGGGATTGTGTAGCCATTAGCAGTGATCAGTGTTCAGTAGAGACAGGTTGAACCTGTG
>JAZKDS010000221.1:0-2790 GCA_040387455.1 Bacteroidota bacterium | reverse complement strand
AATAGTCACCTCAACTTCCTTGCTGATGAAATGACCTATGGCATTACGGCAGGCATGTTCAATAAGCGCCTTTAGCGGGCAGGCCGGCGTAGTCAGCACTACCGAAAAGCTGAGGCGGTTGCCCTCTATCACAATATCCTGTATCATGTTAAGGGTAACCAAGTCCTTTTTCAGATCGGGTTCTTCTACGTTGCCTAGCGCTTGTAAAACTGTTTCGCGGGTGAGATTTATCATTGTGCACAAAATTAACAAAATATCGCGGTCGGGTTTGTCATGGTAATGATAAATATGGTGAGTGGTGAATAGAGAGTGGTGAGTGGTTGTAGTTTTGAGGGGGAGGGGGCTCAGAGCCGGGGTGAACCACCCTGAGCTGGGGTGAGCCACCTGAGCCACCCGGACCATGTAAGCAGCATAGGTGTAGCGTAGCAGGTAGGGTGCTACACCCTGCTACAAGGCTGCTACAAGGCTGCTACACAAAACAAGTGTTGCAGAAAAATATAGCAACAGATGCAACACTTTGCAACACCATTTTCTGCAAGTGTTTGATAATTAGTTTTTTGCGCAAAGTAAATGCTTACACCTGCAACACTTTGCAACAGACTTATAAGTCAGTAATGCTAACGGTAGAATAGTTGTAAATGCCTTCAAATCAAAGGTATACAAAAGTCAAAAACTGACGCTTTTTAAGCTGGGTACAAAACGAGGCATTGAATCCTCCCACGGACTATCAGTTAGTGGCCGCTTCTTCGTGCCGTCGGCATTCATAATAAAAATGATGCCGTAAGGCTGAAAAGTGTTATCGCTCAACGCGGCTTCTTCTTTAAAGCCATACTCGCCGCTGTTCCACATTATCTGCTTACCGTCGGCTGTCCAAACCGCATGTGCATCGTTTGTTGGCAGGCTGGTAAGTTGTTTAAGGTCCTTGCCGTCTGCACCAATGGTAAAAATATCGAAGTTGTTACCCTCATGCTTGCGGGTAAATAATATTTTCTTCCCGTCGGACGACCATTCGGGCAGGTTGTCATAGTCGTTTGTTAAAACTTTTACCGATTGGTCTTCAATATTCATAATTCTTAACCCATACTGGTCGGTTCCAAAAACCCGGTAAACAATATGTTTCCCGTCCGGCGACCAACTTGGGAAGCCTGAATTTGGCTTTCCGTCGGTAATGTCTTTTAAACCTGTACCATCTTTTTTAACTATCATTATTTTTGCGCCCTGGGTTTTTCTATCCTGAAAAAAACCGCCGTAACCAAAGGCTATCCATTGCCCATCCGGCGACCAATTGGGATAAAATGCCGCCCCGGCTTCTGCATTAAAAACCCTCTTTTTGTTAGAGCCATCAGCATCCATTACAGCTATAGACGAGTTGCTGTCTTTTTCAGTAATAACCAATTTGCCATCCACAGAAAATCCGGGAAAAACGTCTGTGTATCTGTATTCGTAATTCTTATCCCAACTAAAAAGTGGCAGATTCTGGGCTCTCGGTGCCCATCCTTGTTTTTCATAAACAACTTTACCGCCATCATCAGACCATGACGGTGAACGCAGCTTACCCTTAAAGCCGGTGCCTTTAGTGTAACCAATGCCTTCATTTGGACCAGCTTTGGCCAAATAACCTATATTATCGGCACTAACATATTGCGGTAGTAATTTTAAACCCGGCCCGGTTGTATGCACCGTTCTTTTACCGGTAATAACATCAACAGAAATGATTTGAGAAGTTGCCTTTGCAGACAAGAAAGAAGTTCGCGCGTCCCAGGTCTGCTCTACCGGAAGTTCATAAAAAACAACATTTTTGCCGTCAGGCGACCATTTTGGCGATCCCGAACACACCCCAACTTGCGAAATTCTGCTAAGCTCTGTTCCGTCTGCCTTTACCAAATAAACCCTTAACTCCTGCACATGCTCCCAGCCAGATCCATTACCGTGTCCTTTCCATTCTGTATTTCTGTCAGATGTAAATGCCAGCCATTTTCCATCAGGCGACCATGCCGGTCTGAAATAGCCATTTGGTTTTAATTTCTCTCCTTTTATAGTTGCCTTATCAGTAAGATTAAGCATTTTATGTGTTTTAAGGTTCAATATCCAAATGTTGGCCGTCCGTTTCTCGCGAGACGATACAAAGGCAAGCTGCGTGCCATCGGGAGAGAGGGTTGCCTGGTCATCAAAGGCAGGGTCGTTAGTCAGTTGTTCCAAACCGGAACCGTCGGGATGAACCCTGTAAATATCAGCCTGACCCAAACCGCCGCGCTCAGAGGTAAAAACAATCCATTTTCCATCCGCCGAATACGAAGCATGGTAATCAAAGCCCGAACCTGCAAAGAGTTTCTTCTCATCACTACCATCAGCATTAGCAATGAATAACTCAGAAGTTGAAGGGCCTATCCGGTTCATCAACATAACTTCTTTTTGGGCTTTGTTAGCTGTTTGGGCAAAGCTATGCGGATTGCATACTATTAATATACTGATGAACAGTACAGCTGCCTTGAAATAAAATGACCTCATGGTTAATTGGGTTTATACCCAAAGGTAGGCCAACCATTTAGTGTAAACGTTGCGCTATAGCAACGTTTTAACGCTAAATATCTGTTTTTAATCGACTTAGCGTGTAGGGCGTAATACCCAGATACGATGCTACAACTTTGTTTGATAGCCTTGACAGCACCATCGGCTGGTATTGCATAAGCCATTTAAGCCGTTCCAGTGCGCTGCCACCCTGCAAGCCGTAAATCCTTTTTTGCGAAGTAATGTATGCCATCTCCAGAATATCACGGTAAATAAAATTTA
>JAZKDS010000220.1:8607-15498 GCA_040387455.1 Bacteroidota bacterium | reverse complement strand
CTCCATCATAACCTGAAAGCCGTAGAAACACTTGGCTTCGGCATACTGTACTTCGTTAACAAAGTTTTCAGCAAGGTTTTCATTCACAATACCGTCTGATGCTGCAAAAAACGCCAGGATGTGCTTAATAAAGTATTTTTCATCTTCGCTTAGCTTGGTATTCCAGTCGTTAAGGTCCTGGTGCAGGTCTATTTCTTCCGCCGTCCAGAAACTCGCCTCCATTTTCTTGTACCAATCCCAGATATCGTGGTGTTTGATGGGAAAAATCACAAAGCGGTTTTTGTTCTCCTGAAGTATAGGCTCTATAGCAGACATAGTATTTTGACGTTTATTGAGTTAAGAAATTTTGGCCCGGTCGATTAGGCCGATTACAAAGGTTGGCATTTACATTAAAAATTCAAACACATAGTTATCCACAATTGTACATAGTTTTTAACAACCCGTAAACACAACGTTAAAGCAAAGTTAAAAATGCAGGTAGTTGATTTACAATTGATTATAATTAATGGATAATGATGAATTTTACACCGAAACGACTGTAAACAAAGGGGATTTAAACGATAAAGAGTTGTAGTTTGCCAGTTAGAGTTATTGTTCCGTCATCGCAGGGAATGAAGCGACCTCATAAGGAGGGGAATTCTAAAACACTATCGCAGCATTTGTACATAAGCCTTCATTTCCTCCCAGGAGTATAGTCTTGTCTTACCCTGCTCAAGATTTCTGATCCTCTGGTCAAGTTCATATTTTACATCCTCGCTTAAATCAGTACCTGCATCTGCCATAGTAAAGAGATTTATAGTATTGAATATAAAAAATCCGCAGCAATATTTTGCTGCGGATTTTTAGGTAGTTGTTGTTTATATGAAAATTACGCCGTAGCCTCTTTAGTAACAATCTGCATGGTTTCGCGGCTCACCTGGCGCACCAGCACTTCTTTATTTTTCGCCACCGCATCGGCCGATTTCTCATTAAAATGACGAATGGTGTATAACGATACATTATCATTATAGGTAACCTTAAACTTTTTACTCAGCACTGCTTTAAGCTCGGCAAAATGGCCAAATTTATCATCTACGCAAATAGAGAAGCTAATGGCCGAGTTTTGTATAAGGCTTACCTTCATCCTGTATTTGTGCAGCAGCAAAAATATCTCGCTGATGTTCTCTTCCATAATAAACGAGAAATCAAGCGATGATAATGATATAAGCAATTGGTTCTTCTTTACGATAAAGCAGCTGGTTTGCGGCTCTAAATCGGCTCCCTTGCTCACGCTTGTACCGGGCAACAATGGATTAATAAACGATTTTACATATAACGGAATCTCCTTTTTTTGCAGCGGCTGCAATGTTTTAGGATGAATAACCGTAGCGCCATAAAAGGCCAGCTCTATAGCCTCGCGGTAGCTTATCTGGTTAAGTAGTGTGGCATTTTCAAAGTACCTTGGGTCGGCATTAAGCACGCCCGGCACATCTTTCCATATGGTTACACTTTCGGCACTAAGGCAGTAGGCAAATATAGCCGCGGTATAATCGCTACCTTCACGGCCCAGCGTGGTGGTAAAGTTATTTTCGTCGCTGCCTAAAAAGCCCTGGGTTATGTTCAGGTGCTTTTTCTTTACATTTTTAGAAATATTTTTTTGCGTAGCCTCCCAGTCTACCACAGCATCGCGGTAGGTGTTATCGGTCTTAATTAGCTCGCGCACATCTACCCATGTATTTTTAAGGCCCACAAAATTAAAATAGTGGCTCACAATAGTGGTAGATATCACTTCGCCCAGGCTTACCACCTGGTCATACACATAGTTATAGTTGGGCGACTTGGTGCCTTTTAAAAACACCTCAAGGTCGCTAAATATCTTACCAACAGCCGCAAACACGGCATTGTTTTCGTCATCAAAAAGCTCCAGCAAAATCTGGTTGTGGTACTTGCGCACTTCCTGCACGCTGGCCTGCAGCTCTGCCGATTTTTCAAAGTAGTTCTTTATTACCACCTCTAGCGCATTAGTGGTTTTACCCATAGCACTAATTACAACCAGCACATCTTCATGCCCCACTTTTTGCAGCACATCATATACATTCTTAATTCCTTCGGCATCCTTAACCGAAGCGCCTCCAAATTTGAATACTTTCATAGGTATCTATCGTATGTCTTATAAGTCAATAGTAAATTTTGTCATGCCGGCCTCATCCATCTGCACGGTGCGCCAGGTGCTTAAAATGCGTGCCCCGCTGCGTTCATAAAAATCAATGGCAGGCGTATTCCAGTCCAATACCGCCCACTCTACACGGCGCAGGCCTTCTTTTTTAGCCTGCTCTATCACGGCCCTGTACAGCGCACTGCCGGCACCGGTGCCACGGGCAGCCTCGGTAACAATAAGGTCTTCCAGGTGAATGGTTTTACCCTTCCAGGTACTGTAGCGGTAATAAAACAGCGCCATACCCACAATTACGCCATCGTGCTCTGCCACAAAGGTTTCAAACAAGGGGCTTACGCCAAAACCATCGCGCAGCAGGTCATCTACGGTTACTACCACGGCATCGGGCTCGTTTTCAAAAACGGCCAGTTCTTTAATAAGTTCTAATATGGCGGGCATATCGCCCCTTTCTCCACTTCGGATAAACATAGTTGAAATTTGGCGCAAAAATACACTCAAAAATATTGCTAATTATTTAATTCTTTTCATATCACAAAAATTCAGATATTTGTGCATACCCAAACTATAACGATTTCGTAATGGAAGAAAGAAACAAAACACTTGGTGAGTTCATCATCGAAAAGCAGGAAGACTTTAAATACTCTTCGGGCGAGCTCTCCCGTCGTATCAACTCCATCCGCCTGGCGGCAAAGGTGGTAAACTACAAAGTAAACCAGGCCGGCCTGGTAGATATTGTGGGTGCCTTTGGCGAGCAGAACATTCAGGGCGAAGACCAGCAAAAACTGGACGTATATGCTAACGAGGTTTTTATCCAGACGCTTATTAACCGCGAAATTGTGTGCGGCATTGCCAGCGAAGAGAATGACGACTACATTACAATACAGGGCCGTGACGAGAGCCACAACAACAAATATGTGGTGCTTATTGACCCGCTAGACGGCTCGAGCAACATTGATGTAAATGTATCTGTAGGCACTATTTTTAGTATTTACAGGCGCGTTACCCCTGTGGGCACACCTGTTACCCTTGAAGACTTTTTACAACCCGGCGACGCCCAGGTGGCGGCCGGCTATGTTATTTATGGCACCAGTACCATGCTGGTATACACTACCGGCAATGGTGTGCATGGCTTTACCCTTAACCCGGCCATAGGCACGTTTTACCTGAGCCACCCCAACATGCAGTTTCCTAAAGACGGTAATATATACTCTATAAACGAGGGCAATTATGTGCATTTTCCGCAGGGGGTTAAAAACTACCTTAAATACTGCCAGCGCGAAGAAGAAAACCGTCCCTACACCAGCCGCTACATAGGCAGCCTGGTGGCCGATATTCACCGCAACATGATTAAGGGCGGCATATACCTGTACCCTACCAGCAGCAAAGCACCTAAGGGCAAGCTAAGGCTGTTGTATGAATGCAACCCTATGGCATTTATTGCAGAGCTGCACCAGCGTGTACCCTTCTTTTGCGGAAGCTACAACATGGTAGTAAAGGCAGAGGAGTTTATGAGTTTGAGTCAAAAGTCTTAAAGTTGAAAGTCATAAAGAAGCTGCTGAGGCTTTTAGCTGCTTAGCAAGCTTCCTAATTGAGATTTTTTCTTATTGGAATGAGCGAATCCGAATCATTTTTACAAAAAACCTCAAATTCTAATCAGTGAGTTTGAGGTTTTTTATATATTCGTTTTATCCAAACTTTGTTCACTAATGGAACCATTACTTTTAAAAGGAATAATAACGAAAATTTTTTCAATTGACAAGAAAGAAGATACTGACTACTATCATGATTTTTATCTACAAAAAATATTTATCCAAGTAGATGGACAAGAATATGTTGTCGATTTTGTAAAAGAAAAAGTAGAACTTTTAAAATCTTGCAAGTTAAAAGACGAAGTTGAAATATTAGTAAGACTTAAAGGTAGGTCTTGGGGAAATGACCATTCTGAAAAACGTATTTATAATATTTTAAATGCTATAGAACTAAAGATAGTTTCCTCTGAATTTGACAAACCAATATCTTACAGAGGCAATATATACAACTTATTCATTAGTCATTTTAATGGCTATGATAATCGGAGATATAGGAATTTAATTTTAGAGAATCTCAACAATACCACAGATAGAGTTAGAATAACTTTTATTAATGGGCCTTTAGAAAATCTTGAGAATTTTTTCGAAGTGAACTCATCATACGATAAAGTAGCAATAAAAGAACTAGTTGATATGGAAGTTATCCAGATACTAAAAGAAGTCAGCCGAAATGCTGAAATAATTCATATCTGCCGATTAAATCCAAACATTAGATTTAAATATTTAATATAAAAGCCCCCTGTTTCCAGAGGGCTTTCATTTTATTTATTCATGTGTTGCATTTCATACACAAAGGTGTCGCTATCAACATCCATAACAAGTAATGATAATGCTTTATCTACAATATAATGCACGTTGCCCGGTGTAAAGCCCAGCGCAAGCGAAAATCGTGTAAGTATTTCTTTTTGCTTAGGCCCAAGTATATGGTCGGCATATACCATGCGGCTCAGGTCATACAGCCTTTCCAGCCTCTGTACATACAGGTGTGGCGGGTTTATCGGATATTTAAAAGGGTTAGCCATTATTTCAGCATATTCGCTGGTGCTAATTTCTAGCCTTTTGGCAAGCTTGTCTAAAAACAGGCGCTCTTCTTCGCTCAGGTGCCCATTTTCCATGGCTACACGTACTATTGAGGCAAAATGGCCCTGGTTTCTCTCTTTAAATCCACTATCAAATAAATCTGAAATCGACATAACTATTCTTCTATTTTGGCGCAAAGATAATTTTATATTTACGTTATTAATAATTTTTGACAAACATTTTAACACTACAATACACAAGTATAAGCTATTGCGGTACGTTTATACATTATAAAAAAGCTGTAAGTTTACGGTTTTATTAACCAAAACAATGCCATGACCTATTTTTGGTTGTATTTTAACATAGGCCTGCACCATGTGCTAAATTTTAACGGATATGACCATGTGTTGTTTCTGCTCGTACTAACCGTGCCTTATATCTTTAAAGACTGGCGTAATGTACTGATACTGGCCACGTTGTTTACCGTGGGCCATACGGCATCGCTCATGCTGTCTGTATACGGGGTACTTACCTTTAAAGGAGAATTTGTAGAATTTCTTATCCCGGTAACCATACTGCTCACGGCACTTTTTAATATATTCTCGGCAGGCAAAAAAGCAGCGGCTAAAGGCAGCAATGTTAATTTTTTAGCCATGACCACGCTGTTTTTTGGCATAATACACGGGCTTGCCTTTGGCAAAGACTTTAAAATACTCATAATGGGCAGTGAAGATTCTAAGCTGACACCCCTGCTGGAGTTTGCCCTGGGCATAGAGTGCGCACAGCTTATTGTGGTACTGGCCACCCTGCTTATAGCCTTTATTTGCCAAGAATTTTTACGTGTACAAAAGCGCGACTGGATACTTATAATATCGGCACTTGTGGCGGGTGTAACACTCCCAATGATTATTGGCAGCGAAATTTGGTAATTTGTTAACTTTGCACCACGCCCCAAAACTTTACCTTCGGGGCACATTCTTAAAATGAAAGAAAAAAAACTTAATAAATACGACCGCGCCTACCTTAGGATAGCCCGCGAATGGGGACAGCTCTCTTACTGCCAGCGCAAAAAAGTTGGCGCAATTATTGTAAAAGACAGGATGATAATATCTGACGGGTATAACGGCACCCCCAGCAACTTTGAAAATCCGTGCGAAGACAACGAAGGCCTTACAAAATGGTATGTGCTGCACGCCGAAGCTAATGCAATACTTAAAGTGGCCCGCTCTACCCAAAGCTGCGATGGTGCAACGCTGTACATAACCCTATCTCCCTGCAAAGACTGTAGCAAACTGATACACCAAAGCGGCATAACCCGTGTAGTATATCAAAACGCTTATAAAGATACCAGCGGGGTAGACTTTTTAATTAAAGCCGGCGTAAGCGTAGATTGCGTTCCTGACCTTGACATTATATAAATGAAGATAAAAAAAATATACCTGCCTATTGTTATAGCCACAGCCATGGCGCTGGGGTTGCTTATAGGCAGTTTCCTTAACTTTCCGGCACAGCAAAGCGGGCTTATTTCGGGCAATTCGCATAAAAACAAGCTCAATAAGCTTATGGATTTTATTGAGAGCGAATATGTAGATGATGTAAATACCGACTCTATTGTAGACCTTACCGTAAACAGCATACTCGAAAAACTCGACCCGCACTCTGTATACATCAGCCAGAACGAAATGGAACGTGTTAACCAGAGCATGGAAGGCAAGTTTGTGGGCATAGGCGTAAATTTTTATATGTATAAAGATTCGGTGGCCATTATAAAACCCATACCCGGTGGGCCCAGCGATAAGGCAGGCCTAAAAGCCGGCGACCGCTTATTGTATGCCGATAACTACAAGCTATTTGGGCGCAAGCTGCCCGCCGATACCCTTTTTACCAAACTAAAAGGCGAAGACGGCACCAAACTTACCCTAACGGTTTTCCGTAAAAGTGAGAATAAAAAATTTAATGTTAACCTTACCCGTGCCGAAGTACCCATTAAAAGTGTAGATGTAGCGCTTATGGCCAATAAAACCACAGGCTACATTAAAATAAACCGCTTTGCCGAAACCACCTATGATGAGTTTCATGCCGCCTTGCTCAACCTTAAAAAGCAAGGAGCCAACACCCTTATTATAG
>JAZKDS010000220.1:7493-8597 GCA_040387455.1 Bacteroidota bacterium | reverse complement strand
CGCGACAACGGTGGTGGCTACCTGGAAAAAGCAGTAGAAATTGCCGACGAGTTTTTAAAAGACGGCCAGCTGATACTTAAAACCAAGAATAAAAAGAAACGTGTAGACGAAACACGCGCCACAGGCGAAGGCAGTTTTGAAACCGGTAAGCTGTATGTGCTGATTAACGAAAACAGCGCCAGTGCCAGCGAAATACTTGCCGGCGCCATACAGGATAATGACCGTGGTACCATTGTGGGCCGCCGTTCTTTTGGCAAAGGCCTGGTGCAGCGCGAAATGAAACTGGGCGATGGCAGCGCCGTGCGCCTTACCGTAGCGCGCTATTATACGCCTTCAGGGCGCTCTATACAGCGCAGCTATGCCGAAGGTGGCGAGGCGTATCATAATGACTTTCAGAAGCGCTATTTAAATGGCGAACTGTATGCCGCAGATAGTATTAAAGTAGCCGATACTCTTAAATTTAAAACCGTTAAAGGCCGCACAGTATATGGCGGTGGTGGCATCGTGCCCGATGTTTTTGTACCGTTAGAGGGCAAACACGGCGATGAAAGCGTTACCGGAATGATGCAAAGCGGCATGTCTGGATATTTTGTTTTTGAACAGCTTGATAAAGACCGTGCCAGTTTTAAAGGTCTTTCCGCCGATGCCATTGTGCAAAAGGTAAATGAATCTGATAAATACTTTAACGCGTTTATAAAATACATGCTTACCAATGGTTTTGACCTTAAGCTGGATAAACAAAAAGGCATTGTAAAGCATTTTATAGCTGCCGAGTTTGTGCGCCAGCTGTTAAACGAAAAGCAGTATTATGAAATGATACTTAAGCAGGATAATATGGTGAAGGTTGTTCTTGACAAAAGCGGGCAGAAATCAGAGCAATAAACAGTAGCTTCACTCATACTTTAAACCACAATAGTCAACAACAAAAAAGCAGTTACACTTTTAAAAAGTATAACTGCTTTTTTTATATCGGAGTGAAGTTTAATCTAAATCTACCTTCCAAAATCTAAAATTAAGCTTTAGGTACGCTATCGTGGCTTTGCGAAGGTTTACCTTCATTCCACATCGTAAGGATATCTGTAGCTACACTTGCACCACTACCTG
>JAZKDS010000220.1:2795-7483 GCA_040387455.1 Bacteroidota bacterium | reverse complement strand
GGTGCCCGGCCAGGGTACCCACGGCATACAAGCCTTCGGTAACCAGGTGGTCATCATTAGTAAGCTGGATACGGTTTTTTTCGGGTATGGCTTTTTTGTTCGGGATAACATACTTCATCAATCCTTCAAAATCAAAGCTATTGGCAGAACCTATAGCTATTACCACTATTTTAGCGGTATATGTTTCCTTATTAGTAGTAACGGTAAAGTTTCCGGCAGTGCCTTCTACATTTAGTACTTTTTCTGTTGGTATTTGTACTACCTCCGGATAAAGGGTTTCTAAATGCTCAAGGCTACCCTCCATCAATTGCTGGCCTGTAGTACCTGCAGGAATGCCATAAGCATTATTATAGAGTCCGTTTTGCAGCGAAGCCGCCTTTTGGTGGGTAAAAATACCAACTTTTTTTCCTTCGGCATAGGGCTTTTTAAGTGCCGAGCCAATAACAAGTGCGCAGGAAACGCCTGAAACGCCCCCGCCAATAATCAATACGTCAAACATAAATATTTTTTAGTGCCTCCCTGTTTTTTCCTGGATGCTTTTTGAGCTTTTAAAGATAAGCAAAATACACAACGCACACAACGACGCTAAAATACCTATTAATGCTACTACGCTATTTCCTTCAGTAAGATGATTAAAATCAAGCTGAGTTATGTTAAAAATAATGAGTGCCAGGGCAAGGCCCATCAAAATGTAGATAAAATTTTTCATGCTGTACCCGGTTAGGTGATATAATAAGGTCGTGAAAGTACTAAATTTTAATATTATGCAAATAATTGTTTAACATTAGCGGCAAATAATTTAACAGCTATAGCCAAAAGTATTACCCCAAAAACCTTTCTTATAATACCTAAACCGTTATTGCCCAATATCTTTTCTATTTTAGCTGAAGATTTTAAAACTGCATACACCACAATTACATTTATTATAATAGCAATGATAATGTTAATTTTTTCGTACTCCGCCCTCAATGAAAGCAGTGTAGTCATGGTGCCTGCACCCGCAATAAGCGGAAAGGCAATGGGCACAATACTGGCGGTGCTGGGGTTATCGTCTTTATAAAGACGTATGCCCAGTATCATTTCCAGCGCTAAAAAAAACAGCACAAAAGCACCTGCCACAGCAAAAGAGCTGGCATCTATACCTATAAGCTTAAGTATCTCTTCGCCCACAAATAAAAAGGCAACCATAATAAACATGGCCACTATAGTAGCCTTACCGCTTTGTATATGGCCCAGGCGGTTGCGCAGGTCTACTATTACAGGTATACTTCCCACTATATCTATTACAGCAAAAAGCACCATACCCACGGTAAAAATTTCTTTCCAGTTAAATCCCCAACCAAAATCCATATGTCACGTTTTTTTAAAGTGGGTGCAAAAATACGTTATTAAGTTGAATGTTATAATGTTGAAAGTGATTAAGTGGCAAAGTAACAGAGTCTAAAATTCTAACAATCTAATGATCGAACAACTAATGATCGAACCATCCAATAATCCAACAATCGAATAATAGCACAATCGCACTTCCGAAAGATTCCCTATCTTTGCAGCATGTTTCAACTGGGTAAAACGATAGTGTCTGAAGACATTTTGGAAAAAGAGTTTGTTTGCAACCTTTCGGCGTGCAAAGGAGCTTGTTGTGTAGATGGAGATGCGGGCGCACCGCTGTTAGAAGAGGAAACCAAAATACTGGAGGATATTTACCCCCTTGTTAAACCGTTTCTCCGCAAAGAAGGCATTGCTGCCATAGAGGCGCAGGGCACCTGGGTTAAAGGCACCGATGGCGACCTTGAAACCCCTCTTATAGATAATAAAGACTGTGCTTACGTAATTTTTGATGGCAAAACCGCACTTTGCGGCATAGAACAGGCCTACAACCAAGGCATTGTGAGCTGGAAAAAACCCGTATCGTGCCACCTGTACCCTATCCGTGTAAAAGACTTTACCGAGTTTGCAGCCGTAAATTATGACCGTTGGGATATTTGCGACGATGCCTGTTCTTTAGGCAAAGAGCTGGAAGTACCTGTGTACAAGTTTGTAAAAGAAGCACTTATCCGTCGTTTTGGGCAGGACTGGTATACTGAACTTGAAAAGGTAGCCGAAGAGCTTAAAGCAGATACCGGCCCAAGAAGGAGGAGGTAATTAATCTTCTTCCCAAACTTTTTCAAACGCAGCACTGCTTATAAAATCTTCATCTTCAAGATCTAAGCCTTCAAGAGTTTGGTCGCATAAAAAATGTTCGCCATCAACCGGATTTTCATCCGAAAGCAAAATCTTTTTGCCCTCCGTTATTTCTACCTGCCTTATGGCGAAACCATCCTTGAAATGAAGGTAAAATAAGACATCTTCTTCATCCCAATATTTTTTAACGTATAGGTCTTTTGCCATGATTTTAATTTTACGCCGGCCAATGTACAAAATTTGTTTTTACACCGGATAAGTAAATTACCTACCACTAAACACTCAAACCCTAAACTTTAAACCTAATACACTACTTTTGCCCTTTTTGAGTTATAGTCTTAGCATGCTTAAAAACGGTTTATTTTGGTTGCTTTTGTGTTGTGTTACTGCGCTTTACGGGCAGGAACCCACTACGCCATATAAATTAGTCAAAGCATTGCCCCTACAGGACACCCTGAGTATTGATAGCGTGGGTATTAACCCCGCTTATTTTAAGATTCAGGATGCACTGGGCAATGCTGTAGACAGTACCTATTATAAAGTGGACTACACCACCGGAACGGTAGCCTTTAAAAATGGCTTTACCCCACAGGATAGCCTGACTGTTAGCTACCTGCCTTATCCTGAATTTCTTACCAAAAAATACAGCGTTTACGACCCTAAGCGGGTAGTGGCCAATGATGCCGGAGAAACCCGCTACCAGGTAACCCGCGATGTACTTGCCGCTTACAAGCCGTTTGACGGTCTGAGCACATCGGGCAGTATAACACGTGGTGTAACCATAGGCAACAACCAAAATGCCGTGGTAAACTCTAACCTTGACCTGCAAATTACCGGCAAGCTATCTGATAAAGTGAGCCTGCGGGCATCTATACAAGATAGTAACATACCCTTGCAGGACGGCGGCTACTCTCAAAAACTCGATGAGTTCGACCAGATTTTTATCGAGATGTTCAGCGATAAGTGGAACATCCGCGCAGGCGATTTATTTTTAGAAAACCGGCAGTCGAGGTTCCTTAATTTCAGCAAAAAAGTACAGGGATTGTCAACTGTTTTCACTTTTGGAAATGAAGATGCAAAAACAAGCGTGTTTGCCGCAGGGGCATTAGTGCGTGGCCAGTATGCGCGCAGCACCTTTACCGGCCAGGAGGGCAACCAGGGTCCGTATAAGCTTACCGGGAACAACGGCGAGCTGTATGTTTTGGTCATATCGGGTTCAGAGCGCGTATATGTAAACGGCATACTGTTAGAGCGCGGCGAGAGCAACGATTATGTAATAGACTACAACGCCGGCGAGATTACCTTTACATCGCTCTTCCCTATCACCAGCGAAATGCGTATTAATGTAGAGTACCAGTATACCCAGCAAAATTTTACCCGCTTTGTTACCTACGGCGGCGTTACCCACGAGCGCGAAGACTGGAGCATTGGCACCTACCTGTATAGCGAGGGCGATATGAAAAACCAGCCGCTGCAGCAAAACCTTAGCGAAGGCCAGGTGGGTACCCTGCAACAGGCCGGCGATGACGTTAACCAGATGGTAGCGCCATCGGCATATATTGATACCTATAGCGAAAACAAAATACTGTACCGCAAAATAACGCTAGGCGGCACAGAGGTTTATGAATATTCTAACAACCCTGACGATATATTGTATAACGTACGCTTTACGCTGCTGGGCGCTAACCAGGGCAACTACATATTGAGCAATGCCGCAGCAATAGGCCGCATTTATGAGTACGTTGCCCCTATAAACAACATGCCACAGGGCAACTATGAGCCCGTGGTAAAACTTACCGCCCCGGCACGCATTCAAATTGCTACCGTTATGGGCAAGTACAGCCCCGGCGAAAAAACCCTTGTAGATTTTGAAGCCGGTGTTAGCAATAACGACCTCAACCTGTACTCGCCCATAGATGATGATAACAACAACGGACTTGCCGGTAAAATAAATGCCCGCCAGCGCCTTTTTACAGCCGAAAAATGGCAGGTTGATGCCTTTGCCAACTACCAGTTTGTGCAAAAGGATTTCAGAACCATAGAGCGCCTGTTTAACATTGAGTTTAACCGCGACTGGAACCTTACCAATGTTATTACTACCGATAACAGCCAAAGCTATCTGATAGCCGGCACTACACTAAAACTACCGCAAAGCAGCACCATAAGCTACCAGATGGAAAAGCTTGACTTTAGTAGCGCTTTTAACGGTACACGCCATGTGGTTAACGCCCAGGTTAAGCTGGGCAACTTTACCTTCCAGAACCAAGGCAGTGCTTTAGAGAGCGACGGCACCTACTCAAAATCAAAATTTGTACGTAATGAGGCTTTGGCAAAATACCACTTTGGCAAAAACTGGGTGGGCAGCTCACTGCGCCTTGAAGACAATAGCGAACGCATAAAGGCTACCAATGCCCTATCGCTGCTGAGCCAGAAGTTTACAGAGTATGGCGCATTTATAGGCCGGGGAGACAGCACCAAGGTATATGTAGAGCTGGGTTACCTGCAGC
>JAZKDS010000220.1:630-2785 GCA_040387455.1 Bacteroidota bacterium | reverse complement strand
ACAGCCTTGTGGCAGGCTTCTTAAAAAAGGTAAACACCTCCCGCTCCTACTACCTTAAGTCGCGCCTTTTAAAGACCGATAAAAGCGACCTGACCGTGTTTGCCAATTACCGCAGGCTCGATTTTGAGGATCCTACCATTCAGGATGAGCCTTCGCTTAACTCGCGCGTGCTGTATAACGACCGCTATTGGGACCAGCTCGTGCAGGTTACCACCGCTTATGAAACCGCCAGTGGTACCATTGCCCAGCAGGAATTTACCTACCTTGAGGTAGAGCCCGGGCAGGGCGTGTATATGTGGAACGACTATAACGGCAACGGCATCCAGGAATTGCAGGAGTTTGAGGTAGCACCTTTCCCCGATCAGGCTATTTATGTACGTGTGTACCTGCCCAACCAGGTATACATAGGCACGCACCAAAATAAGTTCTCGCAGTCGGTTACATTAAACCCCAACCAGTGGCAAAACTCGGGTGGGTTTAAGCAGCTGCTGTCGCATTTTTACAATACCAGTTCTTATTTAATTGACCGGAAGATACTGCGCAACGGCAGCAATTTTGACCTCAACCCCTTCTCTACAAACGATGATAACCTGTTGGGTATCAACTCGGCATTGCGTAACAGCCTGTTTTATAACCGTGGCAAGCAAAACCATTCGGTTACCTACACCTACCTGAGCAACCGCACCAAAAGCCTGCTGAGCGTGGGCAGCCAGGACAGCCGTGTGCTGAGCCACCAGCTGCAATATGCACACCTGGTGCAAAAACTTTGGCTGTTTAGCCTTAGCGGGCAAACATCGGAAACTAAAACGGTAAGCGATACCTATGCCAGTAAAAATTATGAGATACAAAGCTACCTGATAGGTCCTAAAATATCATACATTTTTAGCCGCAATGCCAGCTGGGATGTGTTTTATGAATACCAGAATAAAGAAAATACCATAGGCGCTATGGAAACCCTGTACCAGCAACGCATAGGTACTTCGTTTAGCTATGCTTCAGAAAAAGGCTTTACCGCCAGCGGCGAATTCTCCCTTTATAAAAATGATTTTACAGGAGAGCAAACCAGCGCCGCCGCCTATCATCGCGCGCGCGGCGGCGGCCAGATCGCCCGTATTGGCGTCGATCAGGCGGGTCAAAACACCACCTGGCGCCTGTTGCTGCAAAAAAACCTTACACAATTTTTAGACATCAACATAAACTATCAGGGTCGTAAAAGCGAAACCAGTAAAGCCATACATACCGGCAGCGTACAGTTAAGGGCATATTTTTAGAGGAAGCTTCTTATAAGTCCTTCCAAACTACAGGCAAAACAAGGGAATGTTTCAATATCCTTCAATCTATTTCATTATCTTAGGCAATCAAAACCTCACAATGAAAAACGTTATACTCCTCCTTACCCTGATTATTGGTTTTTGTGCTACGGCACAAACGGTTAAGAACCAAAAAGACTTCGACAAAAAATATCATAAGGAAATTGCCCGGTTTAATAAAAAAAACGACTCGGTTTCTTATCAGTTCTACTTAAGGCGCGGTGCCCTGAGCTGTGCTTATGCCCGCTATTTTGAAGCCTTAAGAGATTATGACAAAGCCGTTGAAATGGAGCCTGCCAATGGCGCTTGCTACTATGAACGTGCCATTACTAAAATGGATGCAGCCTTTTTAGAAGCCGCCATCGAAGATTTTACAAAAGCTATTGAACTTGACCCTGCTATGGCCGGGGCTTATAATAACCGTGGTATATGCTATTATGATAAAGAAGACTATGCCACGGCTATTGCCGATTACAACAAAGCAATTGAGCTTGACCCGAAGACCGGTTTTGCTTACCATAACCGCGGGCTGGCAAAGTTAAGGAGCGGCCTTGCCGATGATGGCTGCCAGGATCTTCATATTGCTTTAGCACTGGGCGATAAGAACAGCCAAAAAGCCATTTCAAAATTTTGTACTAAAAAATAAAAGGCCACCCCTAGGGGTAGCCTCTTACAAACCAATATATGTAGTTTAATACTTAGCTATCTTAATAGATGCCGAAGCGCCGTTGGCTGCTGATACTTTTACGATATAAGTACCATGGGCAAGTTGCGCAATATTAAGCTGCGCTGTCGTGCCACTTATTCTTTGCAGCATAACTACCTGGCCCAGCATGTTGATGATT
>JAZKDS010000220.1:0-620 GCA_040387455.1 Bacteroidota bacterium | reverse complement strand
CGCAAGTTCTGTCCTGTTTGTAATGGTTATTACCTCATTAGCAGGGTTAGGATAGGCTTTAAGGCCGGCAAGGCTAAAAGTATCCGTTGCGGCTACAAGGCTTGCAGTAATTGCATACTTAGCACTCTCACAGTTATTAACAGTCTGAGAAACGTAATATGTAGTACTATTAACAAGCAGATCTGTATCAGGAACTTGGGTATACACATTATCAGCAAGGGTATACCATGTAATAGCAGCCCCTTCAATAACACCCACAGTCAGGTCGGCAATAGTTTCACCGGCAATAAATTCCTGCGTCTGGTCGCCTGTAACCGATGGCGTGGTAGTTATGGTTACTGTAATTGGCGTAGCAGCGCTTTCGCAGCCACTAAGCGTTTGTGTGGCATAATAAGTGCCGCTTACAACCGGCGTTGTACCGGCAAGCTGTGGCCCGCCTACAGTACCGTACCATTTAATATTGTTGCCGGGTAACCAAAGTGCCGATACTGTAATACCCGCACAAAATGTTTGCTCAATAGCCTGAGGCGGGGTAGCTGTAGTAACAGTAGCCGTTACGGCAACCCTTGTGCTTGAACAAGAACCTACAGTTTGACCCACATAGTATGTAGTACCACTTA
>JAZKDS010000219.1:7296-12047 GCA_040387455.1 Bacteroidota bacterium | reverse complement strand
ACACGTATCGGGCGTGGTGCGCACATATAGGTAGGGGTTGGCCGTATTCCATATTAATACATCGTCTTTCCAGAAATGGCGCTCGTTGTACTGCTCGCTTATTACAGCATAGGTAGAAAGCAGGTCTACAATAGGCTTGTCTATAAAATTAACCACCTCATAGCCAACGGCATACACCAGTTTTTTAGCTTTTATGGTATAGCCGGTTTCGGTAGTAAGGGTTACGCCATTTTTATGGTGCTTAATATTAGTTACCGGACTACGGTCAAAAATTTTATGGGGCTTGTGCTTATGTTGCAGCAGGCAGTGAGCCAGCATGTAAGCATTGGTTTGCGCCCCTAACTGAGATAGTATGCCGCCGTAGCTGTCAAAACCATATTGTGTTTTAATTTCATCTGCTTCCAGCCATTTTACCGAGAAACCTGCCTTTTTACGGGCTTCAAACTCTTTTTTAAGGCCGGGCACATCTTTTTTATAGGCCGCGTAGTACAGGCTTTTCTTTTTTTCGAAATATTCTATGCCTACTTTTTGGGTAAGTGCCCCAAGTTTTTCAATAGCCTCGCCGCATAACTGGTAGGCGCGTTCGGCTTTGTCCTGCCCTATCATATCGGTTAACTCATGCAGCGGCACATCTATTTCATATTGTAATAATGATGTACTGGCACTGGTACTCCCCAGGCCTATGGTACGGGCATCTACCGTAACGCAATCTATACCTGCCTGTATAAGGTGGTAACGTACCAGTGCTCCGCTAATTCCGGCACCCAGTATGGCCACCTCGGTTTCTATATTATAGTCGAGTTTTGGGAAGGTAAACGGAAGCCCGTCTTTTATCAGCCAAAAAGGATAACCTGCTTTTAGTGTCATAATTTTGTTTGCTTGCTACACAAAGTTATTTTATTTGGAAACCAATAAATTAACAGGAAATAAATTATAGCATATATTTAACGGTTGTTGCATAACCGCAAAATTGTATAGCTTTGTATCCGGATATACAATGCTATGATAAACCCATCGGCCAGCGGCTGGATAGACAAATTTTTCGGTACGCAGAAAGGAAAACTCTCTGTGTATGAAAACTCGCATGCGTTTTACCGCGCCATCCGCGATACCGGGTTTATATACGGCCATGTGGTATCATTTAGCAACCTTGCTGCTAAAGAAACCAAGGGCTGGACTACCGAAGAAACCACAAAGGCATCATTACTAAACATATTGTTTGATGTGTATCGCCTTATCTCTAAAAAAGACGACACGCAGGAGTTTATTACCAGGGCCATAGCATTTTATAAAGCCATGCAGCCCGGCAGCTTTGAGCTGCTTAAAAAAGTACTGCCTACTGCCACACCCAGCCATCAACTGGAAGGGATTTTAGACGACCGCATATTAACAAATGATAACATTATAAGCCGCAGCTTTAGCCATATACTTACTAATGCGCTACTGTTTATGGATGTACTGGCCTTTAGGCAATATCTTATAAATGAAGAGCTTCCTGAAAAATACCTGCGCAGGCTGGAAGAATCTGTTTTAACGGTGGTATCGCTTGCGCTTAAAAGCAAGGAAGAAAAAACAGAATATGACGAATTGCTTATTAAGCTGTTTGAATCGTCTGTGCGTTATACAAAGTTGAGCACCATAAATACGGATGATATGGAAAAAGCCGGTTTTGATTATTTTGAATCGAAATCGGAAAAAAATTACCTGCTGGATATGGCCGCCATGGCCATATGGAGCGACGGCCGTGCACAGCAAAGCGAAATTAGCTTTTTGTATCGCCTTAGCGAGCGCATGGGCCTTATTGATGAAGCCGCTGCCGAAAGCATGGCCAGCTATGATGTATTTATAAAATTCAACAAAAAGAGCATTCCTTACTTTAAATACAGTAACCCTGTTAAGCATTTTTATGACCATGCATCGCAAAGTGTAATGCTGCTTATTAACCGCAATAAAAATCGCCTGGCTAAAGAACTGAGCAATAACGGCGAACTTGTGGTGCTGCTTACCCACTCTACCCACCGCAGCCTTGATGCTAAAGAAAAAAAGAAGGTTAAAAAACAATTGTTAGAGATTTGTAAAACCATACCATCGCTCACTATATTTTTATTACCGGGTGGCAGCCTGCTGTTGCCACTCCTTATTAAGTTTATACCACAATTATTACCCAGCGTACTTAATGAGAATTTAGAGAAGGATGGTGAATAACAACAAGCATTGCCATGGAAGAAAACTACATTATTGTAAGAGGCCTGCAACAAAATGATATTGTATATATTCTTATAAATTTTGCTAACGAGTACAGGGATATAGAGGCTGTTAAAAATATACAGCTGTATGTAAAAAGTAATGAAGCCCAGTCTTTCCTGATACTTTTTTCTGAGCAGCCTGATTTTGATATTTTTAGTTTTCTTGTAAACTACATTAACTATCCTAGCAAAATTAAAGTTTCAAAGCCCTTTATAAGAGGTTATTTTAAAACCAGATCAATTTTATCGGGCCATGATAAGATTAGGGGCAACCGCGTTATGGTATATATTTCTGATAATGATACCGAACATGACAATGTGTTTTTTACCGATGAGACCGGAGCACACTTTATTAATGATTTTGGCCGCGGAATAAAAAAGAGCAACTACCCTGATGCACCGTTTGAACTCATTCCGTATACGCTAAGCGACTATAGCCATGTTACTGATGTTTCTCCAATCCCTAAAGGCTATAAGGCGCCCAATGCCCGCAAAAAGCCCTGGTGGAAATTTTGGTAATAGCTTATAAAAAAAGCCCTTCGCTTGCGCGAAGGGCTTTAAAAAAAAACACCTAATTTAAAAACTTAAACGGTCTACACGTCCAAGATCGTTATTATCGCAAAAGTTAACCTCAAGGTCTTTTACAATACCGGTATCAAGCCCGTATACCCATCCGTGCAGGCATAAATCCTGGCCATTTTTCCAGGCATTTTGCACAATGCTGGTTTTAGCCAGGTCGCTTACCTGCTCTTTTACGTTTATCTCTACAAAGGCATTAAACCTTTCGTTCTCGTTAACAATACTGTCTAAGTAGGTATGGTTATGCCTGTATACATCTTTAATATGCCTAATCCAGTTATCTATTATACCTATGCTCTGGTTGCCCATAGCAGCCTTAACACCACCACAACCATAGTGGCCACACACAATAATATGCTTAACCTTAAGCACGTTAACGGCATAATCTACCACGCTAAGCATGTTCATATCACTATGCACTACCATATTAGCAATATTACGGTGCACAAATACCTCGCCCGGCTGTGCGCCTATAACCTCATTTGCCGGTACACGGCTATCTGAACAGCCTATCCATAATAATGGTGGCTGCTGCCCTTTAGATAGCTTTTCAAAATAATCGGGGTCGTTAGCCAGTTTAGTTTCGCTCCAAATTTTGTTATTTTCTAGTATCTTCTTGTAAAATCCGTCATTAACGCTCATAATTCTTCTTTTTATAATGGGTTTTGCCTCAGCAAAACAGTTACTTTTTTAATTAAATTTTAATCTTCTCTTTTTTTTTCGAGTGTTCAAAAAACACATTCTCTTTACCCATGTTGGTATTTTGCAGGTCGTAGGCTTCTTTAAAACCTACCAATACTACGTCAATATTATTTTCCATAGCCTTAATATCCCTGAATTCTTTAATCAGGTCAAGCACATCATGCGCTATATACACCGTATCTGCAGCATCTATAACTACCTTGCTGTTTTCGGGTATATCATTAAGGGTAGATTTTATAGCCGCTTTATTAAGAAAGGAAACCTCCTGTGCCAGGTCAATATGAATAATATCGCCCTGTATATAATTTTCTTTTCTAAAGTTGTAAGCACGCTTAAGGTTGCCACGTAGTACAAATGCAATACTTACTGCCATGCCCAGGGCCACACCTTTTAGCAGGTCAAGGCTTACTACAGCAACTAAGGTAACTACAAATGGTATAAGCTGGTATTTGCCTTTGTGCCAAAAATGCATCAGCTTATCAGGGCTGGCAAGCTTGTAACCCACAAGTAGCAACACGGCTGCAAGGGTGGCAAGGGGTATCATGTTTAATATGCGCGGAATAGCCAGCACACAAACCAGTAATAATAAGCCATGTATTATAGCCGACATCTTAGTTCTTGCCCCGGCATTTGCATTTGCCGAAGAACGCACCACTACCGATGTCATGGGCAAACCGCCTATTAATGCACTTAGCATATTACCTATGCCCTGTGCCCTTAGCTCTACATTTGTATTTGTATAGCGCCTTTGCACATCCATACGGTCTGATGCTTCAATGCAAAGCAGCGTTTCTATAGAGGCTACCACGGTAATGGTAAGGGCTGTTACCCAAACCTGCATGTTGCCAATGGCCGAAAAATCGGGCATTACAATAATATTCTTCAGCTCGCTAAACGATGCGGGTACCGGTAGCGTAACCAAGTGGTTTTTACCAAGGGCAAGGGGGTTGCCCGTACTGATAAATATCTGGTTGATAACAATACCTGCTATAACCGCTACCAGTGCGCCCGGCACCAGCTTAAGCCTTTTTAAAAAACCTATTTTATCCCATGCAATAAGTATGGCTAATGATACCAGGGCTATAACTACAGCTCCCATTTCAAAGCGGCTTAAAACATCGGGCACTTCGCTAAACGGGTTGCCACCATTAAGGTGAAATAACGATTCGTCTCCTTCATAATCCTTATCATAACCCACAGCGTGCTGCACCTGGTTAAGGATAA
>JAZKDS010000219.1:6844-7286 GCA_040387455.1 Bacteroidota bacterium | reverse complement strand
AACATTGCTGGGAAAGTAATTAGAGATGGTTCCTGCCTTTATAAAGCCCAGGATAAGCTGAAATATACCCGCAAGGAAAACACTCAGCAAAAACACCTCAAATGAGCCAAGGGTGGCAATAGCGGTTAGCACAATAGCCGTAAGGCCGGCCGCAGGACCGCTAACACTAATATGAGAACGGCTTAAAAAGCCCACAACAAGGCCACCCACAATACCGGCTATAACGCCGGCTAATGGTGGTGCACCACTGGCAAGTGCAATACCTAAACATAAAGGTAATGCAACTAAAAATACCACAAGCCCTGATGGAAAATCAGACCTGAGGCTGGCAAAAAGATTGGTCTTTTTTGTCATAACCCGATAAAATATAATATAACGAATGATAAATGCTTTAGGCATTTAAACTAAGCCCACGTAGGGCTACTCCGGTATTATACCTGTT
>JAZKDS010000219.1:300-6834 GCA_040387455.1 Bacteroidota bacterium | reverse complement strand
CTGTTCGGGAGGTGGAATAAAAATATCCCCGAAGACATTTTTATGTCCGCGGGGATTTTTTGATTTTATTAGTGTAGATTTTTTTTGAAAAGGATGAAAAGCAAACTCAAACGCAGTGTATGGTGCACCTTTTACCTCCTTAATCTCTTTTTGTATTTCTTCTTCAAGGCTTACCACAACAGTAATTTTAGCATCTTCATCGTCTTGCAGCAGGCTCACAACAGTGGGCGCCGCCAAAAACGTGAAAAACAAAAATAATACTATGTGCACACAAGCCTTCATAGCTGCGAAGATAATGATATTTTATTTATTACAGTTCTAAATAATAATGAAATTAACATTAAATTTCTTCTTCGCTCCATGCTTTCATCATCCACATGGTTTTTTCCTGCTCTTTAATAAAGTCGCTCATCATTGAGTTTGTACCCTCATCGCTTTTATTTGCGCTTTCGTCAAGTATTACACGCTCAATTTTAAGCAAATCGGCAAGAGAGTTCATAATTAAATGTACTGCCTCCGTGTCTTTACTTATATTTTTACCTACGGTAAGCTTATTATTGGCAATATAGTCTTCAAATGTGTGTAGTGGCGTAAAGCCCAATGTTAATACACGCTCTGCCACAAGGTCTATTTTTGCCTGGGCATCGTTATACAGTTCTTCAAACTTTACGTGCAGCTGAAAAAAGCGTTTGCCACGGATGTTCCAGTGCAGGCCGCGCAGGTTTTGATAATAAACCTGAAAATTAGACAGTAAAATATTAAGTTCGGCTGCAATAATCTCGGCATCTTCTACCGGAAGACCCAGGATATTTATTTCTTTTTCTTTTGTTTTCATGGTGTTGAATATAAGTTTATGTAAGTTTTTACTTCATATAAATTTAAGTAAAATTACTCATTAAAACTATAGGTAATATCAATGATTTTTATAATTTTATCATAAAAATCTATCCAATGACTATTACACAATTGCAATATGTGCTGGCCGTTGCAGAACATAAAAATTTTACCCTTGCTGCCGAAAAATGCTTTGTAACCCAGCCCACACTAAGCATGCAGATTCAAAAGCTTGAAGAAGAGCTTGATGTACAAATTTTTGACCGTGGCAAAAAACCGATTCAGCTTACTGAGGTGGGTCAGAAAATTGTAAACCAGGCAAAAAACATAGTTAACGAAAGCGGGCGTATAAAAGATATTGTAGACCAGCAAAAAGGATACATTGGCGGCGATTTTAAGGTGGGCATCATCCCGACTATAATGCCTACACTGCTGCCCATGTTTATGCATAACTTTATAAAAAAATACCCTAAGGTTAACCTTATTATTGAGGAACGCACTACCGAGGAAATTATAAGGATGCTTAAAAATGGCCAGCTTGATGCCGCTATTGCCGCTACACCACTTAACGAAGAGTTTATAAAAGAAGTAGTACTGTATTATGAGCCCTTTGTGGCTTATGTACCCGAAAATAATGCATCTTACAGTAAAAAAGAATTTGATGTAGCCGATCTTGAAATGAACCTGAGTAACATACTGCTGTTGCAGGATGGGCATTGTTTCCGTAATAATGTGCTTAATATTTGCCGTGCAAGCGGTATGCCCAGCGATATGCCCTTCCAGATTGAAAGTGGCAGTTTTGAAACCATGGTTAAGCTAGCCGATGAAGGCCTGGGCATGACCTTGCTGCCTTACCTGCACACGCTTGACATGGGCCCCAAAGCAACAGCTAAATTAAGGCATTTTAAAGAGCCAAGGCCATCAAGAGAAGTTAGCCTTATCTATAACAAAAAAGAGCTTAAGGTGCACATTATAGAAGCCCTGCGCACTACTATTGCCGGGGTGGTTAGGGGTGCTATAGCCTTCCAGAATGTGGAGATTACCAGCCCGCTGCAAAAAAAGTAGCCGTATAATTTATAACAAAAGGGCAGCTGTTTTAGCTGCCCTTTTGTTGTTTTTATTACTGAAATATGTTGTAATTATCATTCCAGTAACCCTTAATAAAATCCCACTTATCAGAATACTTGTCGGGTTCCTCCTTGAGATGCTGAATCAGCGTGGGCTTAAAGAGATTTAATTTATAAATAGATATTCCCTTTGCGGCTTCATTAACACAAAACTTCCCGGAGATAGTACCTATGGCTATGGCTTCAAAATTTTTAATATAAAACAGGTCACTATCCCAGTTGCTATCGGCGCACCCGCTACTATGATAGCTATACCAATATTTTGTACCGCTAATTTTTTCAGGTTCCGGAAACAATTCAAAATGCTTTACCGCTTTAAATGTTTGCCTATCCTTATCAAACATTATTAATTCGCTATATCCATCTATGTTGGACAAGAAACGCATACGTATATCTTTTGTGCCATCACCATCAAAATCTTCAAATTCAAAACCGTTTGTAGCAATACTATTATGCCTGTAAATAGTATCGCCTTTGTAGAGTATGCGTAAATCCAGCCCGCTCTTGCTGCCAGGATAGGCCTGTACCACGGTAAACATTTTACCATCTACAGTAACCGAATCAATAAGATATAAAGGAGATTCGTTGCCAAAAGGTCTGGGAGAAGTAATAACACTGTCTGTTGTGCTAACATCAGGTACATCGGTAACCACCGAATTACTTTTTTGGCAACCCATAAGAGCAAACAGCAATACGATAAGGAGAAGCGGTTTCATGCAAGGTGTTTTTTGCTAAACTACAAAAACCCTCACATTATTGTACTGATTATAAAGTATAAATAAAGCTAAATATGAGAGGGTTAGCGAATCATGGCAAAGTGCCCTTTTACAAGGCGGCCATCTTCTAACGTAATTACAAACCAATAATCTGTAGAAAGCAGTTTTTTACCATTATAGGTACCATCCCACCCCTGGCTGTTACCCCTAAAATAGGTGATAAACTTACCATAACGGTCATAAATACTTACCTGTATCCCCGGGCGGCGTTCCATATAGGGTATGCGCCAGGTATCGTGCGTACCATCATCATTCGGGGTAAAAAATTTAGGATAATCCAGTACAAAGAAATTCTTAATCAATACCGGGCCACAACCGTTTATATCCCGGATAAAAACGGTGTATTCGCCTGTAGCAAGGCGCTCGAATGTATTGCTTTCCTGATACGTAATACCATCAAGAGAATACTCATAAGTGCCCGTACCTTGCGGCATTATAGTAACCGAATTGGCACCACCCATAAAATCGTTTATCTGTATAGCAGCACCCGTAGCCCGGCCCGATGGTAGCACCGTAAAGGTTTTGCTGCCTTCGCAATCATAAATATTAGTTACCGTAACGGTATAAGTTCCGGGCTCGGTTACAGTGATAGATTGTGTGTTTACCGGCGGGGTAGTATTCCAGCTGTAAGACATATAGCCAGCACCCGGGTTAAGCGTTATATCATCTTCATCGGCACATAATATTACCGTTTCATCCTGAAAAGCTTCGCCAAATGAATGCACTATAAGCTGTACCTCAACAATGTCAAGGCAACCGGCCGTATTGGTAAGCTGTGCATAAATAACCTGCTCCTCTGCTACAATATTGGTATACGGCAGCAGCAATGCCGATTTAAAAGCAAGTGCATCCTGATAAGTTTCATAAAAATCTACTGTAGTACCGGTTGGTGCTCCTACAAGCAAATCTGCCTCAACACCAGACAGGTCAAAAGTAAAAAAACCATCATCTACACCATCGGTATCGCACACCTCAACCGGTGCAGGCACAGGCGCTGTATATGTGGGGATACTTAATGTTACCTCTGCAATACCCTGGCAGCCGTATTCATTTTCTACACGGGCATAAATTACCTGGTTAGCCACAGTGTTATAAAACACATCGTCGGCATTCATAGGCAGCAGGTTTGTATTGTCATTTGCATCTGTAAGGTTATCATAAAAGGCAAGTGTGGTATAGCCCTGCAGTGAACCTACCAGCTCAAGCGCTATACGGTTCAGATAATAATCGGTAAGGCCATCTGCATCTGCATCGCACTGGGCAAATGTATAAGGTGCAAGGGTTACCGGTGCGTCATACTCCAGCTTTACCTCGCCTTCGCTGCTGCATGTGGGCGAAAATACCACATCTACCGTATAAGTTCCGGCGGTAGTGGCCGTATACGTAGCATTGGTCTCTCCTGCAAGGGCAGTACCGTTTTTATGCCACTGGTATGCTGTAGCTGCTACGGTTGTGGCATCAAGCGTATAATTTTCGCCACTGCAAAGCGGATTGTTATTGGCAAAAAGCCTGTCGGGACCTAAGTCAGTAACCATGTCAAAGCTGCCTCCACCAATAAATATGGCAGAATCATAACGGTAGTTGCCTTCATCGGCTATAACCAGCTTAATATGATAGGTAACACCCGGTGTTACATTGGCCGTAGCCGTAAGCACATCGGTTTGTCCGTTAAAGTTTGTGGGATGCTCCGCACCGTTAAAAGCGCCAAAGTATTGCTCATTTTGTGCGGGGCATGCACCCGGAATATTAGGGTGCACTGATGTTACCTTAACCGGAATGTTAGTACCCGGAACAACCGCCAGGTTTTGGTAAGGGTTTGTAGTGCCGGCTTCGCGCAGCAAGAAAGCAAAACCATCGCTATAACTACACGGAGCGGTGTCATGATACTCCTCACTACTAAGCATATAATCAAAGCTTATTTTAGTGCCCACAGGCACAAAATCAAACTCCAGCACGGTAGCATTTATAGAATTGTTAATGCTAAGCGCCTGCTCTAGATCGGCATCGCCCAACCAGCCTATACCGTTCCCATCATCAAGAAGTGACGTATTAGGACCTTCGGCCATTACAGCCCTGCCGGTGCTTAAAATTATACCATTTTGAAAAGGAAATGTAGTCCCCGCACCCGAAAAGTAGCCGTATGTCTGGCCACTATCATAAGCGCCACCGGAAACAGATATGTTACTAACCTGAGCACAATCACTATTTATAAGTACATCTTCTACAAGGCTTTGGGGGGTATAGGTGTCATCTACAACTATATATTGTGCTGAAACCAATGTGGTTATAAATAGAAAAAGCAGTAATAGCGGAGCGGCGAAACATTTATTCATAGAGGCTGCAAAGATATTTACAAATTGCTCTTTTTCAAAATACTATGCAAGTTTAACATTATGGTAACAAGAACAGCAATTAAAAGGCGCTAGCTCTATATGAGCATCATGAAATTTACGATATTGTTCTATCTGATAAGCGAAAAATGCCCTTTTACAACCCTGCCGTTTTCAAGGGTTATGGTAAACCAATAATCTGTAGCGGGCAGGCGAATACCATTTAATGTACCATCCCATCCGGTATCTCCTTTAAAAGATATTATCGGCTTGCCATATCTATCGCAAACCCTCACTAAAAGGGCGGGGCGTTTTTTAAGGTTGTTAATCTTCCAGACATCGTTAATACCATCGTTATTGGGTGTAAAAAATACAGGATAATCAAGTATATATAATATATCCTTATACTCAGGCCCGCAGCCGTTAGTATCGCGAATGTGTACTGTATACCCTCCTTCGGCAAGGTTACTAAACAGCGAAACCTGCTGGTACCGGATACCGTCTAACGAATATTCATATAAACCCGCTCCACGCGGCGTTATAATAAGTGAATTATTACCTCCTTTAAAATCATCTATTACAAAATCGGCTCCTTTTGCCACGCCAGATGCAAGCACCGTATAGGTTTTACTGCCATTACACCCATAAGGGCTTGTAAGCGTAACGGTATATGTTCCTGCCTGGGTAACGGTTATACTGCGGCCTGTTTGTAATGGTGTGGTGTTCCATGTGTAGCCCGCCATGCCGCCGGGTGCGTTTATGGTTGTGGGACTTTTATCGCAGAGGTAAATATCCTGTGGGCCAAGGGTACCAAAATAATGTACCGTAAGCGGAATTTGGGCAATGCCAAAACAATCTATACCATTGTTAATGCGTGCATAGAGGGTTTGTGTACCGGGCTGAGTAGTTGTAAAAAGCGATTCAACAAGTGCATCCTGCTGCAGGAGCGCATCATTATATGAACGATAAAAGCCTAGGGTTAACCCCGCGGGAACACTTGCTAATATTGCCGTCTCGGTATCGGTAAGGTCAAAACTAAAAAGGCCGTCATCTGTACCGTCAATATCACAAGCTTCAAGTGGCACAATAGCACTAAAGGCACTACCCGGTGTAGAAAGTACTACCGTAGCTATACCCTTGCAACCATATTGGTTTTTTATCGCTACATATATATGCTGGTTGGGTGCAGTGTTATGAAAAGGCACTGTAGTAGTAAGCCCACTTGTGCTTGCATTTGCATTTGCCTGGCTAAGATAATAGCCGGTAATGGTTACGCCTTCTGTATTGCCTGTGGCAATACTGGCAATATCGGCCAAATTATAAACCGTACGCCCATCGGCATTCTCATCACACTGTAGCAATGTGCCGCCTGTAGGTAGTGGTGGTGCATATTCGGCTGCAATGCCGGTTTGCACAATACATGTACCAAAAGCCACATCTACAGTATAGCTGCCCCCCGAAGTAATA
>JAZKDS010000219.1:0-290 GCA_040387455.1 Bacteroidota bacterium | reverse complement strand
CAGAAGTTTCGCCGGCAATGGCCATGGTATATTTATACCACTGGTAGCCTGTAGCACCCGCTGATGCTGCATTAACCGTTAATACCTCATCAATACACAGAGGGTTTCCGGCAGCAACCAGCCTGTCATTACCTAAACTAGCAATGGTGGTAAAACTGCCGCCTTCTAAAAATATAGCCGAATCAAACAGCGTATCTCCCTGGTCTGCAATAACAAGTTTTATATGATACGTAACGCCAGCCGTAACTTCGGCATGTGCTGTTAATACTACTGTTTGCCCATTATAATTT
>JAZKDS010000218.1:14498-14859 GCA_040387455.1 Bacteroidota bacterium | reverse complement strand
ACCGAAGTTGATGAAAACCAAGCAGGTAAAGGCTATGCGGGGCAATTGCTTAATGCTATGGTAACCCATGCAAGAACTAACAATCTTAAAGTTATTGCGCTGTGCCCTTATGTACACGCACAGTTTAAAAGGCACCCGGATGAATATAACGACATCTGGTTAAAACAGGAATAATATGAAAAACGTAATTACAGCAGGCATACCTTTGGCCGAAGCTAAAAAGGTACTCATCATGGTACACGGGCGTGGTGCCGCCGCCCAGGATATACTATCGCTTTCACGCCATTTAGATGTAGAAGGCTTTACGCTGTTAGCACCACAGGCTGCAGGAAACAGCTGGTATCCACTATCTTTTCTGGCA
>JAZKDS010000218.1:1087-14488 GCA_040387455.1 Bacteroidota bacterium | reverse complement strand
TAATGAGCCGTACTACTCGGCTTCGCTTTCGGCATTATCAGAAATTGTATCCGAACTTGAAACACAAGGCATTACCCGCGACCAAATGTACTTTTTGGGCTTTTCTCAGGGTGCCTGCCTGGCATTGGAGTTTACAACACGCAATGCTTCAAAATTTGGTGGTGTAGTGGCTTTTACCGGAGGGCTTATAGGTGACCGTATTTATACTGAAAATTATAGCGGCAGCTTTGAGGGTACACCTGTGTTTATAGGTACCAGCAACCCCGATTTTCATGTGCCGGTACAGCGCGTTTTAGATACCGAAGCTGTACTTAAAAGCATGGAAGCCAGCGTAACAGTAAAAGTATATGACAATATGCCGCATACAATAGTTCAGGATGAAATAGACCTTGCTAACCAACTTGTTTTTACTAAGTAACACATGTTTAGCATAACCCGCATTTATAGCGATACCAATGGCGACAGCCATTTTGAAGACCTTACTATTCCGCTTAAAAGCAACGGTAGCATAGGTTTCCTCTCTAATGAAGAACCTGTGAAAGGTATCATTTTCAGGGAAGTTGATGCCGGTTATGATTATGATTTTCATAACGCGCCGCAACGGCAGTACATCATATTGTTAGATGGTGGGGTAGAGATTGAAACATCGCTTGGCGAAAAGCGCATCTTTGCCACAGGCCACATACTGCTGGTAGAAGATACCACAGGCAAAGGCCACAAAACAAAGAATTTAGAAGACAGGGTTAGAAAATCTGTCTTTATAACACTATAAGATTGAAATGGAAAAAGAAACCGTTAGAATGGAGGGCTTTAGCGATGCCATATTTGCCATTGCCATAACCCTGCTGGTGCTCGACCTGCACGTACCCGAAAAAGACGTGCTGACCAGCAGCAGCGCCTTAATAAGCTACCTTACAGCACAATGGCCTTCATATTTGGCTTTTTCCATTTCATTTTTCAGTATTTTTATTATGTGGGTCAACCACCATAAGCTGTTTAAGCAAATTTACAGCCGCAACACCGCCATTACGTTTGCTAACGGGCTAATACTGTTTTTTGCCTCGGTAGTGTCATACCCCACAGGGCTGCTGGCACGTTTTTTTAATACGCCATCGGCAAATGTTGTGGTAGCCATTTACACCGGCCTTTTTATACTTATCAACCTGTCTTACCTGCTTTTATGGTATGTTGCCAGTAAAGATAAAACCCTGCTAAGACCTGATATTACAGAAGTTGCCATTAAAAAAATAACACTCAATTATGTTTACGGCCTACCCGTTTATATAATTGCCTTTGGGTTATCGTTCAGTTATCCGGTAATAGCCCTTATTATCTGTATATGTCTTTGGGTATATTGGGCATTATCATCCGGAAAGCTGGAAATGCAGGCAGATTAACCCAATCTGCCCAAATTTATCGTGACAATTTGTATAATTAGGGGTAAAATTCACGAAATTGCATTGCCTAAATCCACTCTCTCATGCAGCAAAAAAATCCTGAAGCCGATGCTATCCTAAAAGCCATACAGGGCAGGGAAAAAGACCACCAGCTGCAACTCTCTTTATGTACGGCACTATCTCAGGTAACCGACAGGAGTGGCCTGGCACAAGTAGTACAACAGTTAAAAGGCATCATCAATTTTGATGCCTTTACAATCTGTATTACAGATGAATACGAGAAAGAATACCGCGTGTTTTTTCATGACAACCCTAAATCTCAATCAGAACTTAAAGGTGTGGTACAACCGGTTAACGACGGTTATTTTGACACCGCACTACAGTCAGCCGAACCGGTATCTTTTAACCTTATAAACCCTGCGGGCAAAAACGGCTTGCCTGTTTTTATGCTACGCGAAAGGCAAACTGCTATGCGCGAAGCTGTTGCAATGCCCCTGCACTACCATAAAAGCAATCCTGCCGTGCTTTTTTTGTTTTTTAAAAATCCGCGCGGGTTTACAAGCCCTATACACCGCTTGCTAAAAGGGCTGTCCATGCAACTGGCATTGACAGTTACCAACAGCCTGATTATAGAAAAAACAGTACTATTGGGTAGTAGCCAAAATACCACAACACCTACAATTACACCTGAAAATCAAGCATCTGAAGCACTTTCAGATGATAAATTTCCGGATATCATTGGTCAGGGAGCCACCATGCAAAAAGTAATTACACTTATAAAGCAAGTAGCGCCGTCAGATTCCGGCGTGCTGTTACTGGGCGAAAGCGGTACCGGTAAAGAGGTAATTGCCTGTGCCATACACAAGCATTCGGCACGTAATATTAAGGAAATGGTAAAAGTAAACTGCGCCGCCATACCGGCCAACCTTATTGAAAGTGAGCTGTTTGGCCATGAAAAAGGCAGTTTTACAGGGGCTACAGCACGCCGTATAGGTAAATTTGAGCAGGCCAATAACGGCACGCTATTTCTGGATGAGATTGGCGAACTGCCATTTGACCTGCAAACCAAGCTGTTACGGGTAATACAGGAAAATGAGTTTGAGCGTATAGGCGGCACCAAAACAATTAAAGTTAATGTGCGCATTATTGCAGCTACAAACCGTAACCTGCTGGAAGAGATAGCAATGGGCCGTTTCCGTACCGATTTGTTTTACAGGATCAACATCTTCCCGATACACCTGCCCGCACTCAGGGAAAGGAAAGAAGATATAGCAGCGCTCAGCACTCATTTTATACATTATTTTTGCAGCAAAGCACACAGGAAATCCCTAACACTTTCATCTAAAGCACTAAAAAACATGATGATATACAGCTGGCCGGGCAATGTGCGCGAACTGAAACATGCACTGGAACGTAGCCTCCTACTGGCCACGGGCACCACGATTACCGAAATGCAATTTCCAGAAATACAAATTGTAGATAATAGTGACCACCATATAAAATCGTTGGAAGAGGTTGAAAAAGAGCACATTCTGAAGGTTATCAAAATATGCAGTGGCCGTATTTCGGGACCTAATGGCGCTGCCGAGAAGCTCGGCATCCGCCCTACAACCCTATTGTCTAAAATGCAAAAACTGGATATTAAAAAAGGCCACACCATTAAATAGGCCTGATTTTTTACTTTAAAAAATCCCTCCTTTACATAAACTCACTTATAAATTTACGATATATCGTAAAAAATAATTCACCAAAAAATCACAAAACCCTAAAAAACAACACCTTAACCTAACGGCACACATTTAGCACTACTGTCTGTAACTCTTAACACATTAATTTAAAAATTATGGACACAAAAAAAATTAGCCCCATTATTCTGAATGTTGCCAATGACCCGGCCATCTCTACAGCAACCAAAACCTTCCTTGCGGCACTTAACTCAGGAGGCGGCGAACCGCTTGAATCAATGTCGCCCAAAGATGCCAGGCTGGTATTAGTCGGCGCACAAAACTCTGTATCAGTTGATTACTCCGGAATTGACGAGTCAGAAAAAGCCATTACCCAGGACGGTTATACCATAAAACTAAACATTGTTAAACCAGAGGGCACTACACAAACCCTGCCCGCATTCATCTTTATACACGGAGGTGGCTGGGTGTTAGGCGATTACCCTACCCACAAACGCATGGTGCGCGACCTTGTAGTACTATCTGGTGCGGCAGCGGTGTTTGTAAACTACACTCCATCGCCCGAAGCCCATTACCCTCAGGCAGTTAACGAAATTTATGCCGCTACCAAATGGGTGGCCGAAAATGGTGCCGAAATAGGCGTAGACGGCAGCAGGCTATCTGTAGTAGGTAACAGCGTGGGCGGCAACATGACAGCCGTAACTGCTTTAAAATCAATAGAAAACAATGGCCCAAAAATCAAATCGCTGGTAATGTTCTGGCCTATTGTAGCCGCCGATTTTGAGACCGAAACCTACAAGCAGTATGGCTCGGACCGCTTTTTAACCACTCCGTTAATGAAGTGGATGTACAACCACTATACACCCAGCCAAACCGAGCGCGAACAGATATATGCATCGCCATTAAACGCTGGTACAGAACTACTTAAACACTTCCCTCCTACACTGATACAGGTGGCAGAAGCCGATGTTTTGCGTGGTGAAGGTGAAGCCTTTGGCCGCAAGCTGGATGAGGCTGGCGTTCAGGCAACTACCATCCGTTATAACGGTATGATACACGATTTTGGCCTGCTTAACCCACTGGCACACCTGCCACAAACAAAATCATTGTTTGAGCACGCTGCTGCCGAGCTTAAAAAGTACCTCTTCGCTTAAGAAAAAACCTACTTCAAAGTTGTAAAAAGCGCTTAATATTTCACTTTTGGAGTTCAGAATCGCATACTAAAGCACACTTTTCAGGTGCGGTTTTTTTACCATGGGCTTTTCATGGGAATTTCAAAAAATGAAGTAAAAATAATTACACCAAAAAATGCCTGCTGTTTTTTTATAACAGCAACTGCAAAACTTAAAAATCCTTTTTATCTATACCATCATGAAATTAAAATTCACCATTATAACCCTGTTGGCAGTATCACTATGTGCCACAATAACATCTTGTAATATGAAAGAAGACAACACCACCGCAACAACCCAAAACACCACAACAGCTCAAACCACTACTGGCGCAAGGGCAGAATACATAGAAGTTGAACCTAATGTAAAACTGCACATTACCGATATGGGCAATGGCCCTGTGGTTGTGCTGATACACGGCTACCCGCTTAGCGATGCCTCTTGGGAGTACCAGTACCACGACCTTGTAAAAGCAGGCTATCGCGTTATAGGCATTACCCTGCGTGGCTTTGGCCAGTCAGACAAGCCTTTTGGCAAATATGATTATGACCAGTTTGCTGCCGACATCAAAGCGGTTTTAGACCAGCTTGATATTAAAGATGCGGCCATAGGCGGCCACTCTATGGGTGGAGCCATTGCCCTGCACTATGTTGCAAAATACAATGGTGCACACATAAACAAGCTGGCCCTTTTTGCTGCCGCTGCACCATGCCACACTAAAAAAACCGACTATCCTTACCCATTGTTCACTAAAGATGAAATCACCAGCTGGGTTGAACTTAATAATACCGACAGGCCGGCACTGCTTGCTGCCGTAGGCGAAAAATTTACGCTATCTGCCACCTCGGTATCTCCGGGTATAGGTGCATGGCTGGGCGGTATAGAAATGCAGTCTTCGGCTTATGCAATGGAGCAGGCACTGATTGCCCTGCGCGACGAAGACCTTAGAGATGACTTGCCAAAAATAAAAGTGCCTACACTTATATTTAATGCCCGCCAAGACAAGATTGTTGCCTTTGCCCTGGCCGAACAAATGAACAAGGCCATAGCCGGATCTACCCTTATACCTTTCGAAAAAAGCGGGCACGCCCTGTTTATCGAGGAAAAAGATAAGTTTAACCAGGAATTTATCAAGTTCCTTAAAAAGTAATAACATGCCCTGCCGGATACCACCGCCAGGGCTTTTTTAAATAATATATTATGCAAAACATACTGCCTTCTTTTGATACCATGACCCAGGCACTGCAATGGCTGCAGGCACAGGGCTACACCCACGATTTTAACCTTGACGATAACTGCATACGCTACAATAACGGCAGCCAGGCCATGTCTCCTGATGATTTTACTATCGACTATTTTTTTAGGTTTGAAGGCGATACCGACCCCGGCGATGAAAATATTGTATATGGTATACACTCGGCCACGTTTGATATTAAGGGTGTTATGGTAAGCGCTTTTGGCATATATGCCGATGCAATTTCTACCGAGATGCTAAAAAAGCTTTCGGTACACGCCCAATAAAAATCGGTAAGCAGTTGCCCCGGCTTTAAAATTATAGCTGCTGCATAATTAAAAAACCCATTCTACATAAAGTAAAATGGGTTTTTAATACAGCAATCATAACCTATTGCCAGGGGTTAGTTTAAGCCACTACTTTCTTTTTATTAAAAAAGTAAAGTGCTACAGCACACCCTGCAAAGCCCAGGTAAATGCTATTAGTATCTAAAGGTGCCGTATCTTCAAGGCCACCTTCATCAATATCGCCATTTTCATCCTCCACACCCATACCGGGGTCTGCATGCATAACTACAGTAGTTAGTAATAAGGCTACGCAAAGTGTTGTTTTAAAAATTTTTTTTATCATGACTGTGTGTATTAGTATATTATTTTTTTAGTAACCTTATAACCCTGTGCAGTTGTAACCTGAATTATAAGCACTTGCTCCTGTATTACGAGCCCGGTTACTTTAGCATCAGATGCATCTACATCATTATTTGCATATAAAAGCCTGCCATGAATATCAAAAACCTCAACACTCTGCATAATTGCCGTGCCACTGTTTATAAATATTGCATTAGCATTTTTATAGGCTAAAATGCTCTCTGGCGAGAAGCTTTCAAGGCCGTTTGTTGCCTGTGTTTGATATACCACTGTAAAGCGGTTGTCAAAAGTTCCAACTTCGGTTGCAAAGCTGTAGCTGCCTTCATTTTTTAAATCGTGCATAACACCCAGCAGCGCATCTTTAAGATAAATGTCCTGCCCCTGGCTAAACAAGCCTGTAAAATGGTCAAGGCTTATAGCATAATTGCCACCTGCGGTAATTTTGTAGCCTAAAGCCACCTCATCGGCCACATTAAATACATCCCTGGCCTGTATAGATAGTTTAGCATCCTGCGCGGTGGTATATACCGCAGCCACCCCATCGTTAAACAGCGTACCGTCATAACCATAATCAAGGTCAAGCGTAGTACCCTCCATATAGGCAATAGCCGTCTGTCCAAAAACATTGGCACTATTGGTTATGTTTAGCCACAGTTTAGAGTTTGGTAGTGCCGGCTCATCATTTGTAGTTTTAAAAAACTGGCCGAAATTAGCATTATCCCACCTCATAAAGTTGGTAAAGCTCAGGTTGGTAGCCGTAGGTTTAGCTTCTACTAAAAAGCCCTGGCCCGGTTTAATGGCAAATGTATAGGCCTGGTTGCCTTCGCCACCACCTTCTCCTCCACCGCCGCAACCTTCGCATCCTTCTACAGATCCTGCCAAAGAAATTGTGGTATAGGCATTTTCGGTTGAGCCGTTTGTTTTTCTCCAAAAATAAACCGTACCATTAGCAAGGTTTTGCTGGTTATCCATAACAAAGGTATACAGGCGCAATGGCGACGGATAAGGGTTACCCACAGCATTATACCCGTCTCCTGTGGTATTTAAAGCAATGTTTACATCGCCATTATTTGGTGTACCCTGAAAAGTACCCGTAAATACCGAAGTTACATCGGCCGGAAGGCCGTCTGGCATACGCACAAGATAGCCCTTGCCTGCAACAAAAGGTACCTGGTTAGGGTTGCCGCCAAAAATGCCAGAACCGCTCAGGTAGTTACTAAAGGCACCAAGTGCCGTATTGTATACATAAAAACGAGCGTCTAATGTTTGCGGAGAAAACTGCTTAAGCGTCTGCCCGCCCATTACCGGAGAAGACCATAGGGTATAATCGTATTTATATAACGCAGAGCTGTTTCTTTTAAAGGTTATCTGGCCTACATTCTGGGTAGTGGTATACTGTATAAGATAGGCCTCCGACTCAAAAGTAAGCGACCCGCCCAATACCGATACGGCATTCATAACAGCAACTTTATTGCCGCTGTTTATAACTACATTACCACTGTTTACTGTAACACTACAGGCAATTATATTACCATAATCTTCAGAGTTAAAGTCGCCCTCAAATATAACGGCATACGCTTCGCAAAGCGGCGCGCCATTACTCCATGAGGTGCCATTCCAGGTGGTAGATGTACCACATTCGCCAACATCATTTATGGTTACTGTTTTTTGTATAGAACAGTTAACGGCATCGGTTACGGTTACCGTATAGGTAGTAGTGCTGATAGAAGTTGCCGAAGCCTCAGTTCCTCCACCGTTATTCCATAAGTAGGTATAAGGTGGTGTACCCCCTGTAGGGTATACCGTGGCCACGCCTGCTGTGTAGCATGCTGCATCGGTTTGCGTGGTAGTAGCCGTTAGCGGTGCATCGGGCTGGGTAATGGTAAAGTTTATTGTGGTGCTACAATTGTAGGCATCACGCACCATTATACTATAGTCGCCTGCTGCAAAGCCCGTTATTACAGGGTTTGAGGTATACATGCCCGAAGACGGTATATAGTAATCATAAGGCGGTACACCGCCGGAAGATGTTATAGTTACCTGCCCGTCGGCAGCACCATAACAGCCCACATTTACAGTGGTATACGTTGCTGATACAGATATAGCCGTTTCTGTAATGGTACGTGTTTCTGTAACAAAGCAACCTTTGGCATCGGTTACAACCACCGTATAATCGCCGGGCGCCAGGTTTGTTACTGTGCTTGTAGTTGCCCCGTTACTCCATGCGTAGGTATAAGGCTGCGTGCCGCCATTAACGGTCATAATTATACTTCCCGAAGCGCTGCCGGAGCATATGCTGTTACTTACATACATTTCATCTATAGTTAATGCCCACGGCTGGTAGAGTTGTAAGCCGTTTGTAAAAACGCATCCGTTAGCATCTGTAACGGTTACCGAATAATTTCCGGCAACTAAACCTGTTATAGTATCGGTTAAACCTCCGTTAGACCATGCATAGGTGTATGGCTCAACACCGCCGGTTACAGCAACGGTTGCTGTACCGTTTGCATTGCCATAACAAAGTGGCTGTGTGCCGGTAACAGTACCGCCTAACGGTGCCGATGGTTCGCTGATAACAATATTTTCGCTAACCGTACAGCCATTGGCATCTGTTATGGTTACAGAATAGCTACCACCCGAAAGTCCCGTTACTGCTGCTGTATCCTGCCCTGACAACCATACATAAGTGTAAGGTGCCGTACCGCCCGATACGGTTACCCCGGCACTGCCTGTTGCACTGTTTTGGCATTGCACATCGGTTTTAGATACGGTTGCCATTAATGCAGCCACCGGTCCTGATATGGTAAAGCTTTTAGTTACGGTACAGTTATTAGCATCGGTAACCGTAACGGTGTAATTGCCGTTAGCAATATTGTTTATTGAAGCAGTATTTTGCCCTGATGACCATAAATAGGTATACGGTGCCGTACCCCCGGCCACGGTAACCCCGGCAGCAGACGTACCACTGCCATAGCATTGCACATTGGTTTGGGTTGTTGTAGCGCTCAATGCTGCCGATGGCTGGGTAATGGTAAAGTTTTTTGTCAGTGTGCAGTTATTTGCATCGGTAATGGTAACGCTGTAGTTGCCGGGAGCAAGGTTAGAAATTGATGCTGTTGTAGCACCGGTATTCCATACATAGCTGTAGCCCGATGTTCCGCCCGATACGGTTACACCTGCACTACCGCTGTTGCTGCCGTAGCACAATACATCAGTCTGCGCGATTGTAGCGGCCAAAGTAGCCGCTGGCTGCGTTATGCTGAAGTTTTTAGATAGGGTACAGTTGTTAGCATCGGTAATGGTAACGCTGTAATTGCCCGGGGCAAGGTTAGAAATTGATGCTGTTGTAGCCCCCGTATTCCATACATAGCTGTAACCTGCTGTACCGCCCGATACCGTTACCCCTGCACTGCCCGTATTGTTGCCGTAGCATGATATATTGGTTTGGCTGGTTGCAGCCGCCAAAGCCGAGGGCTGCGTAATGGTGAAATTTTTAGATAGTGTACAGCCGTTAGCATCGGTAATGGTAACGCTGTAATTGCCCGAAGGCCTGTTGGTTATAGATGCCGTTGTAGCACCGGTATTCCATACATAACTGTAACCCGCTGTTCCGCCCGATACGGTTACACCGGCACTGCCCGTACTGTTGCCGTTACATAATACATTAGCTTGCGTGGTTGTAGCGGCCAAAGCAGCCGATGGCTGGGTTATGGTAAAACTTTTGGTTAAAGTACACCCCTTACTATCTGTAATGGTAACATTGTAAGTACCCGAAGCAAGGTTAGAAATTGATGCTGTTGTAGCGCCGTTATTCCATAAATAGGTATAGGCAGATGTTCCGCCGGATACTGTTACCCCGGCACTGCCGGTACTGTTGCCATAGCACAATACATTGGTTTGTGCGGTAGTGGCGCCCAAGGTGGCAGCCGGTTGGGTTATGGTAGCCGAATCCGTTACAGTACAACCCTTTGCATCGGTAATGGTAACGTTATAAGTACCTGGCGCAAGCCCTGTAATAGCTGCGGTATTCTGGCCGTTACTCCAGGCATAGGTATAGGGTGGCGTACCGCCCGATGCCGTTACGCCGGCGCTGCCGCTGGCCTGACCGTAGCATAATATATTTGAAGATGTTTTAGTATTTGCTAATGCAGCCGATGGCTGCCCTATTGTAAAGGTGCCACCTGCAGTAGGTACCACTGTTGCGGTACCGTTATTGCCCCCATAGCACGATACATCGGTTTTAGTATTATTGGTAAAAGATACCGGTGCACACTCAAACTTCATAGCATCTAATGACATGTAACCAATACCCATATCTGTACTAATTACATACTGGTCTATAATTTTATTGCTGTTATTCTGGCCACCAAAATTAGCCAGGTTTATTAACGTAAAGCCGTTATTTACAGAAGCATCAGGGTTAAACGGGTTGCTTTGAGAAACAGTATAAACGGTATTCCCGGCCAGTTTGCCTGTTAATGTAAGCGTTCCTATAGGGCTAAGGTTTAAGCCCGATGTAGCTATGTAAAGCCACATACTCTTTAAAGCAATGGGCTTATTATTTGCCGTGCTTATAGTAAACTGTACACCGTTTGACGATGATGTATTGCCGGAGTTATCTATATATCTATTGTCTTTTGCAGTACCATTCCATCCTGTATTAGGAAAAGTGCCCTGGATAAAAAAATAGCTTTGCTGCGATGTAATATTAAAAGTAATGCCCCCTTCAGAAAACGATGTTGCGCCATTGGTTTCGGTTTCAAAAGTTTCGGTAATCTGGGCAAAAATGCATGGGCAGTAAAACAATACGGCCAGCATAATGAGGTAGATTTTCTTCATAAAATTGTTTGTATTTTAAACTAACTAATTCCCTGCCTTACAGTAAACTGCAATAAAGGGAGTATGGATAGGGCAAGCCCGAAATGAATATATAAGAGCCGGGAATATAAAAACATAACCCGGCCTTACTAAAAGCTGGTTATATATTAAGATGGCGAAGGGTAAATGCCATCCATGTTAATAATGTAGCGCATGCCTATGTACGGCTGCCTTACATCTACACCTGCAGGGTTATCTTGGCCTATAGGGTCTACGGTTACAGCTTTACTACTGCTTGCCGCAACAGCCGCTTTGCTAAACAGGTTAGAGTTTGTAGCTATCCTGCCATCCATATAGGTAGGCTTGCCTATTATTGAGTCGGCATCTACTGTTGATGCGTCTGCATTATCTGCCCCTACATTAAATTTTGCAACAGGTGTAACTTTAGGCAAGTTTGGTGCAGCAAGTGCAACTTTTTCGCTACCGCCGGCTTTACCCTGGGCATAAATATCGCCGCCCGGCTGCTGGCCTAAGCCTACAGGTATCCTGCCTCTTAAATCGGGCAGGGCAAATGTGTTTTGTCCGTCTCCGCCATACATAGTGCCTATAAGCGCAAACATCCTGTCAGATCCGCTAATCCTTAATAATTGTCCGTTGCAGTCTGCCCAGCCACGTGGTGTAAAACCTCCGGCAAATAACTTGATCATTCCTAAGTACTCTTCCATAATTAATTGTTTGTTTAAAAGTTATAAGGCAAAGCTATATTTTGGACTTCTTTTAAAAACAGGTGAAAACACCTGTTTTTATTTATCTATCATTTTACAATTTTGCTACCTTTAGAAACTATTATTAACAATCAAACAAACAAATCATTATGTCAGATGTTAACGCCGATTACACGATCTCTTTACAAACAGCCCGTGATTATGCTAAAAAATGGAGAGACCCTAATCATACTTATGACCGTACAAAACTGCACGCGTTTTTAATACCTAAAGAAAACCTGCAAAGCCTTCTTGATGAAACGCCTGATACATCGGTAAGGGCTTACATAGGCATTGATGAAGACGGCACCCCAAAACTTATGATTGTAGGAACAAAATATAATCATCAAATGGAAACACATGATGATATGCTGCCTAATAGCGCTGCTCCTGGTAAAATTTATGACTTTACATTACCTTGCCCAAGGGCTTGCGGCTACATGAGCCCTTTAAACGACCTTACCTTATAAAAACCGCTTTGATATGATTACATGGACGTTTTAAATATCATCTCTCACATAGGGGTAATCCTGCTGATCATTAATACTATTGTATATCTTATAGGCTTTATTAAAAACAATAAAGCCTATAAATATTTTTCTGTTTACTTATTGTGTATAAGCACTATACAAGTGGCCATGACCTTATTAGCCTACCACAGCTATAACAATCATTTTTTATCAGGATACTATCTTTTTGCACAATTTATTTTACTGAGCTGCTTTTTCTACCACCAGTTTTTACCGCTCAGCAAAAAAAAATCCGTACTTGTAAAATACCTTACTACAGCAGTTACAGTGGCGCTTATAGTGCACTATTTTTTAGAACCGGGATTATATTTCAGCATTAACCCTTTAGGATTTTTAATAACATCTGTAATACTGGTAGCTTACAGTGTTATGTACCTTTTTGAGCACCTTACACAAAAGCTGCCTTTTAACTATGTAACCATAGGTATTTTTATGTACCTCATTAGCAGCGCCATAATTTTTGCCACATCAACAACTGTTATTGAGTTGGTAACCTTATCAAACGATATGTTTAAATGCATCTGGATAATAAACGCGGTTTTATGTATCATTTATCAATTACTTATTTTATGGGAATGGAAACAACATTTTTTTCGGCAGACAATAAAATAGCCTTTGTAATAGCCATTGGGGTTATTTTAATGCTGTTTATGAGTATAACCCTGCTTGTATTTTTTTACTTTTCCCAAAAAAAGATCATACAAAAGGAATTAGAAAAGAAAGCTATTGAACTACAGCACAATAAAGATTTGCTTAATGCCACATTAGAGGTTCAGGAAATAGAGCGCAAACGCATAGCACAAGACCTGCACGATGATATAAGCTCTAAGCTGAACATTATATCTATAAACTCGCACCTGCTGGCACTTGGCGGCCTTACCAAAGAAAAACAAAACGAAGTTACCGGTATCATAATCGGCCTTTCGTCTACCGTTTTAGAAAATTCCAGGCGCATTGCCCACAACCTTTTTCCGCCGGTATTCGAAAAATTTGGCATGCATGCCGCTATTTTAGAGCTGTGCAAAGAGTTTAACAGCCTTGATAATGTAAATATTACCTACCAAAACAATATAGATTTTGATGCTACCCCGCAAAACCACCACATGCACATTTTCAGGGTATTGCAAGAACTGCTAAACAACTCTATAAGGCAC
>JAZKDS010000218.1:0-1077 GCA_040387455.1 Bacteroidota bacterium | reverse complement strand
CCTGAAGGGCCTTTTCTGCTGCAGCAATTCAAGCCATTTAGGTTGAAAAATCTTTTTAAAAAAAGAGAAAAAGGATTGAAAAAACACATGCATAAAATGCAGAAAATTCGTCACCTTTTAAACACCTTTGAGTTTCTTGATTTTATACTCATTGGTGACAACGGGCAAAGGGATACAGAGATCTATAAAAACATCAGCATTGAATTTAACGATGCAGAGCGGGCAACTTGTTATTATAAAGACAACGGGTTAGGCTTTGATATAGAAAGCCCCGAAGCTAAAAAAGGCCTGGGCCTTAAAAATATAGAAAGCCGTATTAACTTTATTAATGGTAACTTTACCATACAATCGGCAATTAACAAAGGCACCACAGTAACCTTTAGCTTTTAAACATGAAAACTATTAAAATTGCACTCGCAGATGACGAGCTCCTGTTTAGGAGCGGCATATCGTTTATACTACAGCGCGAACCGGATATTGAGATAACTTTTGAAGCATCTGACGGTAATGAAATATTAGAGCATTTAAGAGCTCAGGAAACACTGCCCGATATTGTAATAATGGACTTAAAAATGCCCGGTATTAACGGTGTAGAGGCCAGCAAAATTATATATGAAGAGTTTGCCGATATAAAAATTATAGCCCTTACCAGCTATGATACCAAGATATTTATTGCCAACATGATAAACATAGGCGCAGCGGCCTATTTAGTAAAAAACACATCGCCGGAGCAGCTGCTTAACACCATTAGAGAGGTAGCCGCTAAGGGTTTTTATTATAGCGATGATGTACTGGCCATAATAAAAGACAACATTAATATACTTAAAGAATCTAAGTTTAGCATTGACAACGAGCCCCTAACCAATCGTGAGCGCGAAATTATAAAGCTTATCTGCCTGCAATACAGTACTAAAGAAATTGCCGAAAAACTGTTCATCAATTTCCGTACGGTAGAAGGCCACCGCAATAATTTATTGCTTAAAACCCAGTCTAAAAACATGGCGGGGCTGGTACTTTACTCTTTAAGAAAAGACATTCTTAACTTTGAAGACCTTGTAAATTAAGCAGATAAAGAGC